>JAIRUF010000121.1 GCA_031254555.1 Oscillospiraceae bacterium
CACCACAATAGGCAAGATGGCCGCGTATTTCAAGGCGCTTGACAAAAAGGTCATACTGGGAGCCGCCGACACTTTCAGGGCGGCTGCAATAGACCAGCTTGAAATATGGGCGCAGCGGGCAGGAGTGGATCTTATAAAACACAAGGAGGGTGCAGACCCCGCAGCAGTTATATTTGACACGATCAGCGCCGGTGTGTCGAGAAATGCTGACATTATTATCTGTGACACCGCCGGACGGCTCCACAACAAGAAAAACCTCATGGAGGAGCTCGGCAAGATATACCGGGTAATAGACAGGGAGCTTCCCTATTCAGACAGGGAAATTTTCTTGGTACTTGACGCAACTACCGGGCAAAACGCCGTGAATCAGGCAAAGGAATTTAAGACAGTGGCGGACCTTACGGGAATAATACTGACAAAGCTTGACGGCACTGCCAGGGGCGGAGTTGTCTTGTCAATAAAAAACGACCTTAAATTACCCGTTAAATTTATAGGCGTAGGTGAGGGGATCGACGATCTCCAGCCATTTTCGGCGCAGGCATTTGCGCAGTCTCTTTTTGATGTTGTTCCCCAAGGATTTTCGGAGGAGGAGCTCCATATACAGGACAATGACGCAGAAGTTCCAGGGCCGACCGAAGAGGCTGCAGACAGGCGGGAGAAATTGGCCGAACCTCAGGATGAGGCAATTGATAAAGATCCGGATGAAAAAGAGAAAAAAGAAAAGAAGAGGGGCCGTTTCTCTCGGCGAAAAGGCTAAAACAATGGAGTTTTTGTTGGCTACACAAAATAAGAATAAAAAAGAGGAACTCTCACGCATACTTCAGCCGCTTGGAATCCAAATCAAAACGGCGGCCGATTTAAATCTTGACCTTTCAGACGTTGCGGAGACGGGAGAAACCTTTGAAGAAAACGCATACCTGAAAGCGGCGAGCGGATGCAGGGAATCGGGACTTGCCACAATAGCGGACGATTCCGGGCTGTGTGTGGATGCGCTGTGCGGCAGGCCGGGGATATATTCCGCAAGGTTTGCAGGCGAGCATGGCAATGACGCTAAAAATATAAGCAAGCTGCTGCATGAGCTCAAAGACGTTAAAAAAGAGGACAGGACAGCCCGGTTTGTATGCGCCGCTTGCTGTGTTTTCCCAAGCGGGGAAACAATAACGGTAAGAGGGGAATGCGAGGGCATAATAGGTTATAAGCCCATTGGGTCAAAGGGATTTGGATATGACCCGGTATTTATTGTGGGAGATTTAAGCTTTGCGCAGTTATCAGCTCAGGAAAAAGACAGTATAAGCCATAGGCGAAAAGCGCTGGAGGCTTTATATGGGGAATTGAGGAGATTTATATGACAAGTAAGCAAAGAGCGGAAAAAAGAGCGCAGGCTCATTCATTGCAGCCGCTTTTTCAGGTGGGCAAAGGCGGGGTAAGCGACGCGCTTATATCCCAAACAGATGACGCGCTTAAAGCGAATGAGCTTATTAAACTAAAAGCGCTGCTTGAGACATGCCCTAAGCCGCCAAAGGAAATAGCCCGGGAAATAGCCGAAAAGACAGGGTCAGAGGTTGTAAGCGTAGTAGGCGGAAGCATGGTGTTTTACAAGTACAGCGAGGAGCTGCACAAAAAAGAAAAAACTAAGCGGGAGAACATAATAAAGGCCAAAAGAGCGGCGCGCAAGTCTGATACTTCAAATGATAAAAGATACGGAAAGAGGAATTAAAGTGAGTTCCAAATCCAAAAAAATAGGGGTTTTCGGCGGCACATTCAACCCCCCTCACGCGGGGCATGTAAAACTTGCAGACGCGTTTGCACAAAAGCTGGAGTTTGACAAGATATTAATAATACCTGCAAACCTGCCGCCCCATAAAGATAACAAAGATCTTTTAAGCTCTGAAGACCGGCTGGAGATGTGTAAGAGAGCGTTTTTTAAACCTTTGTTCGAGATATGTGACCTGGAGATAAAAAGGGGAGGTATCAGCTACACCTATGAGACTCTAAGCCGAATTGGGGAGCTGTATAAAGACGCTCATCTTTATTTAATAGTCGGGTCGGACATGTTTTTGACATTTCACGAGTGGAAGTATCCTGAATTGATTTTAGAGCTGTGCACAGTGTGCCCCTGCGTTAGAAATGACAAGGTTCAAATTGAACATCTAAAAGATTATGCAAATAAAAATTATGCTGATAAGTTAGACAAGATAAAGATTGTTTTAAGGGACTTTGATCCAATAGACATAAGCTCCACCCAAATTCGCGGTATGCTGTACCGCGGGGAGCAAATTGATAAACTTGTGCCAAAATCGGTTATAGAATATATAAATGACAGGGGGCTGTACAGTGACCCAGACAATGGCAGAGTATAAGGAGCTTATAAAGGGAATGTTAAAGCCGGACCGCTACCGGCATTCTTTAAATGTTGCAAAGTCCGCGGTGCTGCTTGCCAAAAGATATGGGGAAAATGAAGACAAGGCATATGTGTGCGGCGTCCTTCATGACATGATGAAGAACACAGACCTTAAGGAACAGCAAAAGATAATGCGGCAGGCGGGAATATCGCTTATGCCCATTGAAGAAAACAACCCCAAGTTGTGGCATGCAATTTCAGCGTCGGCATATATGAAGCTGTATCTTAATATAGAGGACGATCACATGCTAAATGCAGTACGCTATCACACCACCGCAAGGCCTGGCATGACTCCTCTTGAAAAAATAATATACATAGCCGACTATATTTCAGATGACAGGGACTACGACGGAGTTGAGAAAATGCGCCAAAAAGCCTTTGAGGATATAGACGAAGCCATTATGGAGGGCACGCGGTTTTCGATAACTGACCTTGCGAGCCGGGAGATGCAGATCCATCCCGACACAATCAATACATACAATGAAATGTGCGAAAAGCTTTCAAAAGTAAAGGGGATATAAATGGAAAACATAGAGAGAGTAAAAAAAATAGCGAAGGTTCTGGACGACAAAAAAGCCATGGATATAAAAGCTATGGAGATTAAGGAGCTCACAATCGTCGCGGATTATTTTATAATCGCTAACGGAACATCAAATACTCATGTCAAGGCGCTTGCCGACGAGGTAGAGCATGAGATGTCAAAAGACGGCATAGAGCCTCACCATATTGAGGGGCGCGCCACGGGATGGATACTTTTGGACTACGGCAGCATTGTGGTCCATGTTTTCCTGCAGGAAAGCCGGGAGTATTACAACCTGGAAAGACTGTGGACAGACGCCAAAACTATTGACTTGGGGTAGCGTTATGACACACGTATAATACGAAAAAAGAGATTTTAATATTTTGCAGACCGGCGCGCAGCAGTTAAGGTACCGGAAAAAACAGCAATAGGATAAAGGATGTTTTTATAATGAGCGGTTATGACTTTAAGAAAATAGAAAAAAAGTGGCAGGACAAGTGGGAGCAAACCGGAGTTTTTCACGCAAAGCAGGATTTTTCGCTGCCCAAGTTTTACAGTCTGATAGAATTCCCTTACCCGTCCGGGCAGGGGCTTCACGTAGGGCATCCGCGCCCTTACACGGCAATAGACATAGTCGCCAGGAAAAAGAGGCTTCAGGGATATAATGTTCTCTATCCAATAGGGTGGGACGCGTTTGGGCTTCCCACTGAAAACTATGCAATCAAAAATCACATACATCCTGAAATTGTGACAAGGGATAATATAGCGACATTTAAAAAGCAGATAAAGTCGCTGGGCTTTTCATTTGACTGGAGCAGGGAGATAAACACGACCGATCCTCAGTATTATAAATGGACCCAGTGGATATTTTTAAAACTCTTTGAAAAAGGGCTTGCGTACAAAAAAGAAATGGCCGTCAACTGGTGCACTTCCTGTAAGTGTGTGCTTGCAAACGAGGAAGTGGTAAACGGCGTATGTGAGCGCTGCGCTAGCGATGTGGTAAGAAAGGTCAAGAGCCAGTGGATGCTTAAAATAACCGAGTATGCTCAAAGGCTTATAGATGATTTGGACGGGCTTAATTATATAGATCGAGTAAAATTGCAGCAGAAAAACTGGATCGGGCGCTCCACGGGAGCTGAAGTTGACTTTACAGCGACGACCGGGGATAAAATAACCGTCTATACAACCCGGCCTGACACGTTGTTTGGAGCAACCTATATGGTAATATCACCGGAACACAGCCTTGTGGACAAGTGGAAGGGCATTATAAAAAACATGGAAGAGGTCAAAAGATACAGGGAGGAGTCCGCGCGCAAATCTGACTTTGAACGCACGGAGCTCAACAAGGACAAAACGGGCGTTATGCTAGAGGGGATAAAGGCCGTAAACCCTGTAAACGATGAGGAAATACCCATATTTATATCAGACTATGTGCTGATCTCTTACGGGACAGGGTCCATTATGGCTGTTCCCGGTCACGATGAACGCGACTGGGAGTTTGCCTCAAAATTTGACCTGCCGATAATAGAGGTTGTAAAGGGCGGAGATGTTACAAAAGAGGCTTACACTGACTGTGATACGGGGACAATGGTAAACTCAGGCTTTTTAAACGGACTTTCAGTGGAACAGGCAAAGATCAAGATAACCGAGTTTTTGGATGAACGCGGCAAGGGCCGCCAAAAGGTAAACTATAAATTGAGGGACTGGGTGTTCTCAAGGCAGAGATATTGGGGAGAGCCCATACCCATAATAAACTGTGAGAGGTGCGGATATGTGGCGCTAAAGCCTTCGGATCTGCCTCTTGTGCTGCCAAAAGTTGACAACTATGAGCCTACGGATACGGGGGAGTCACCGCTTGCCAAAATAACGCAGTGGGTAAATACAACATGCCCGAAGTGCGGGGATCCGGCAAAGAGAGAGACAGACACCATGCCGCAATGGGCCGGGTCATCATGGTATTTCCTGCGGTACTGCGATCCCTTCAACGATGAGGCATTGGCGTCTGAGCAAGCGCTTGATTATTGGATGCCGGTAGACTGGTATAACGGCGGAATGGAGCACACCACCCTGCATCTTTTATACAGCAGATTTTGGCATAAATTCCTCTATGACGAGGGTGTGGTCACTACAGCGGAACCGTATATGAAACGTACCAGTCAGGGAATGATACTGGGAGAAAACGGCGAGAAAATGAGCAAATCAAGGGGTAATGTTGTAAACCCGGATGAGATCATAGATGAGTTTGGGGCAGACACAATGCGCCTTTACGAGGTGTTTATAGGCGACTTTGAAAAAGCCGCGCCGTGGAACTCATCGAGCATCAAGGGCTGCAAGCGTTTTCTTGAGAAGGTCTGGGGGCTTATGGATATAGCTGAGAAGTCAAGCGAATACTCAAAAGAGCTGGAATCGCTTGTGCATATGACGATAAAGAAAACAACTCATGACATAGATTCACTCAAAGGCAACACGGCAATTTCCGCGATGATGACTCTTGTAAACAAAATTTATGAAATGGGAGCGGTAAATACCCAGGAACTTAAAACATTGCTTATCCTTTTAAACCCGTTTGCCCCTCACATCACAGAGGAGATATGGGAGAAAATGTCATTTGGCAAAGCGGTTACAGACCAAAAATGGCCTTCTTATATAGAGGAGCTGTGCGTGAGTGACAGTGTGGAGATAGCTGTGCAGGTCAACGGAAAGATAAAGGCAAGGATTGTGGTGCCGTCTGATGTCGGCGGCGATGAAGCTATAGCTGCTGCAAAGCAAGACGAAAAAGTATCAACAGAGATTGCCGGCAAAAATATTATAAAAGAGTTCTATGTAAAGGGCCGGTTAATAAACATAGTAGTAAAATAATTAAAGGAGAACCGAATGCTTGAAAGATTGATTGACCCCATAAAAGAATTGTATGCATGGGGCGTACAGCACTCCGCGCAGATGCTCATAGCCTTGGCTGTCTTTATAATAATCTTTATTTTAGGCAGAAGTTTAGCCAGGATTGTTATAAACATCGTTTTAAGGCTGCTTAAAAACACAAAGAACAAAAAGAGCCTGAAAAGTGAACTTACAGGCCCGTTTACCGCGCTGGTCCGTGTAATAGGGGCGTACATAAGCCTTTTGATTATAGGGCTGCCGGAGTCGGTATTTTCATACATACACACGGGATTTAGAATCAGCGTAATAGCGGTGATCGCATGGCTGTGCGCGTCCTTTATGCCGCCGCTTACCTCCGCTGTGATGAAGCACAATGAAAAGAACAACAAAAAGGCAAATGCCGCGGCCATGGTGTTTTTATCAAACATCCTTAAAGTGATAATAGCCGCCATAGCTGCAGTTGCAATAGTCGATGAGCTGGGGTACAATATAAACGGACTGATAACGGGCTTAGGGCTTGGCGGGCTGACCTTTTCACTTGCGGCCCAAAAGACAGCCTCAAACCTGTTCGGCGGATTTGCACTGATTTCGGATAAGCCGTTTGACGTGGGGGACAGGATCACCACACCGTCAGTTGACGGGACCGTGGAGGATATAACAATGCGCAGCACCAGGATAAGGACAGCGGAGAACTCAGTGATTATAATCCCAAACTCAAAGCTGGTTGAAGAACCCATAACAAACTGGTCTAAAATAAAAAAGCGCTTGGTTGACTTTACCGCAAAACTTAGCTGCAATGAAGACACCTCGAGTGTGATTGAGTGCATAGAAAAAATTAAAGATATGCTAAACGAGCACCCAGACGTGCATGACAACAGCATAAACGTGTATTTAGAGTCGTTTTCCGAGGCAAGCTATAATATCAGGATCAAATATTTTACAAAGACCACAGAGTTTAATAAATATATTGAAGTAAAAGAGGATGTAAATATAAGGTTGAAAAATATTATGGACAGCATAAAAAATTAAGAAATATAATGCTAAACGTTATTGACAATAGATTTACAGATATTGTATAATATCAAGGTCCATATTAAAAAGGAAAATAAAGTTTATCTTAAAAATTACCCTGCGGATTTAGCGGAGGGAGGGAATATATTTAAATGAGTCAAATAAAAGTTAAAGAAAATGAGTCTCTTGACAGCGCGCTCAAGCGTTTCAAAAGGCAGACTTCCAGGGATGGTGTAATCCAGGAAGTACGCAAAAGGGAGCATTATGAAAAGCCTTCTGTAAAAAGAAAAAAGAAATCTGAGGCCGCGCGCAAGCGTAAATTCAAATAATTATCCGGTGATGAAGGCAGCAATCTTTAAAAGGTGCTGCCTTTTAATGTTTTCTTACTTAATTTTTGTATATAATATATCTGTGTTTGTAAAAAACTATCCTATATCAATTATCGGAGGACATGAGATGATTTTATATCCCGATTATAAATTTAAAAAATTGGTTGACATAACAGTGGAAGATTTAAAGTCTATGGGTGTTAAAGGGATTGCTGTGGATCTTGACAACACAATGGCTATTGACAATACGGATGACCCCGGCGAAGGTGTCGTCGAGTGGCTTGCGGAGATGAAAAAAGCGGGGTTTAAAATCTCGATCTTATCAAACTCATACAGAAAAAGGGCACGAAACTTTGCAAAATCAGTTGGCGGAATTGACTGGGTGGCGATGGCGCTCAAGCCATCCCATTACGGATATTATAGAGTGAAGAAAAAATTTAAGCTAAAGGCATATGAAATTGCCATGATAGGAGACCAGATTTTTACAGATATAATAGGGGCAAACTTGGCTGGCATGGTGTCCGTATATGTATTCCCCTATGAGGTCGAGAAGAGGTCGGTGGTGTCGTACAAGATAAAAAGACATCTTGAGAAAATTCTTTTTGTACTTCAAGACGCGGGCACACCAAGTGATGACAAGAAAAATCAAAAGGATGGATGGCGTTGAGTATATCTGAACTAAAGAGCATTCTCCCAAAAGGCACGGCAGCCTTAATTATCAGCGAACATAACCGGGACTATTTTACGTCTTTTAAATCATCCAGCGGTTATCTTTTGGTCACAGGGCCACACAGCGTGTTTATAACGGACAGCCGCTATATAGAAGAGGCAAAAAATAAGGTTCGGGGCTGTGATGAAATACTTCTGCAAAAAGACTTTAAAGAACAGCTTATGTATATACTTAAATCCTTGCAGGTCAAAAAAGTGCAGATGGAAGCATCACACATAACCGTTAAAAAATTTGAAAAATTTAAAGAAATGCTAAAGGGCATAGAGGTGACTGCAAGCGGTGAAATTGATGAACATATAGAGAGTTTAAGATCGGTTAAAAGCCAAGGGGAAAAGGAAAAAATAAAAAAAGCACAGGGGATAGCTCAGCAGGCTTTTATGCATATTTTGGAATATATAAAGCCGGGGAAGACCGAGCGGCAAATAGCTCTGGAACTTGACTATTTTATGCTCGGCAACGGGGCGTCTGCCCTGTCTTTTGACACAATTGTTGTAAGCGGAAAAAATTCCTCAAAGCCCCATGGAGTGCCGTCAGAGAAAAAGATTGAGACGGGGGACTTTATAACAATGGATTTTGGGGCGTGTTTTTTGTCATATCACAGCGATATGACAAGGACGGTAGCTGTGGGAAGCGTGAGCGAAAAACAGGCACTGGTGTATGACATTGTGCAAAAAGCCCAGCTAAATGCCATCTCTAAAGTACGAGAAGGCGCACTTTGCAAAGACTGTGACTTTGCCGCCAGAGAAGTGATAAGTGATGCGGGATACGCAGATAACTTCGGCCACTCTACAGGTCACGGAGTGGGCATAGAGCTGCATGAAAATCCAAACCTTACCCCCTCATCAGATGAGGTTTTAAAGGCTGGAAATGTAGTGACGGTAGAGCCCGGAATATATATAGAAAATGAATTTGGGGTAAGAATAGAGGACATGGTTTTTGTGACGCCGACGGGATGCGAAAATCTGACAAATTCCCCAAAGAATTTGATGGTATTATAGGCAGTGGGATTTCTGCCGGGGCAGCAGATATTTGCCCATGCATGATAGAGCGTACTCAAGATCTAAAAATGATGTGGTAAAACCCGCGCCAAAAAAAACTTGAAAAAAGGCCGTTACTAATATACAATAGTATTGAAAACCTTATCTCGGAGGATTATTAATTATGATATCAGCAGGAGATTTTA
>JAIRUF010000132.1 GCA_031254555.1 Oscillospiraceae bacterium
AGTCTATACCATCCCTGGGTTTATCGGACATTGTGGCGTTACATAAAACCTCTGTCTCACCATATCTTATAAGGCATGACCCGCCGGCCAGCTGTGCCATTTTTCCTGTTTCAACAACCAGTTTCCTGCCCGCTAAGACCGTTTCAAATTTTCTGTAATCATCTAACATACTATCCCTCTACCTCTTTTATATAATTTATTTCCACAGGAGGACTTGGGTTTAGCAATAAATAAAAAGCTTAAATCATCAAGCCCTTTATTCACTGCTAACGCCCTTTATCCCCTTGATTAGGACAGACAATCTGGAACTAAAGCAAATACAGGCAGACCACGGTAGAGTACCCGTGCCTGCCCTTAGCGTTTTTACTTACGTATTCCAAGCTTTGAAATTGTTGTACGATATTTTTCAATATCCTTTTTCGCAAGGTAATTGAGCAAGTTGCGCCTGTGACCAACCATTTTTAAGAGCCCTCTTCTGGAGTGGTGGTCTTTCTTGTGTATCTTAAGATGCTCGGTTAAATCGTTGATTCTTTTCGTCAGAACAGCTATCTGCACTTCCGGGGATCCCGTATCCCCTTCATGGGTAGCGTACTGCACAATAATTTCGTTTTTTTCTGCGTTGGTCATTTATAGTCACCTCATTTTTATATTTACTCCCGAAATCACAGGAAAAGGCAGGTGAAGACCATTTAAATGGTTTACTCCAAATCCCGAGAAATGGGAATGCGCTAAAATATTATAACATACATAATATTCAATGTAAAGCATATTTAAAGTGATATATAACATGATTGCCTTTTATTGTGTACATCCATTATATATCTTTATGATGCTTGCTTTGAGTCAATTTAAAACATGATTGAGCATGCTTTTAAAAAAATCCTCGGCGGCCTTTGCATCCTTGTTTATTTGAGTTCTAAGATCATCCAGATCTTTAAACTTCAGCTCTCCCCTTAAAAACCGATGCAGACATATCTCTATTGACTGGCCGTACAAATTCCCCGAAAAATCCATTATATAGGTTTCACTGCCTAAGTTGTCAGTCCCAATTGTGGGGCGCACACCGATGTTGGTTACCGCCCCGTATTGCCTGCCGTTTATTATGGCTGTTGACACATACACTCCGAGCTTTGGCACGGTCATATTTTTATTGATAACCTGGTTTATGGTCGGTGTGCCCAAGGCCCTGCCTCTTTTATCCCCGCCCACCACTGTCTCTTTATATGAAAAAGCCCTGCCGAGCATGTTGTTCGCGTCTTCGATTTGTCCGCTGGTCAGTGCTTTTCTTATCCTGGTAGAACTTATAGTTTCCCCCTTATATTTAACAGGCGGCGCCACTTTAAGCTTTATCCCATACCTTGCGCATAGCTGTTCCAGCATCTTTGTGTCTCCTATTGCCTTTTTACCGAAATGATAGTTAAACCCACAGCAGATCCCGCATACGTTAAATTTATCTATGAGTATCTTCTCAAAAAAATCCGGCGCCTGCATATCCTTGATTTCGTTAAAATCTATTGTGATAATATTGGCTCCTGTCTCTTCAAAAAGCCTTTTTTTAACTTCACCGCTCATAATCTCAGACGGTGCCTTGCCATACAGCAGCTTTTGAGAATGCTCTGCAAACAAAAGAATGCAAGCGTCTGCATTTAACTCCGCCGCCATACTGACAGCTGAGTCAATTACCTCCTTATGAGCTATATGTAAACCGTCAAAATTGCCCAGTGCTATAACCTTAAGTTTACTTAAAACATCTTTGTCTGTCAGCGCCATTATTAAAATCCCTCTGATTCTCGTTATGTTTCCTCTATCTATATCCATTCCGCTTATGATCGTCATACGCAATGACTATAAATATAACTTTTTTACCTTTAGTTCATTATTGCTATCAGTTATTTCCCCGATACCTAAAAATACATTTTCAGTGGAATAAACCCTGTACAGACCTTCCCCTAAAGGTTCCCGAAGCCTGTCCCGTAAAAGGCCGCCGCCATTGACAAATCGTGTTGCCTGAGCGCTAGTGACCGTTATTGAGTTAAAATTTGACAATATCTCTTCTATTGGAATTACAGCTTTATAAATTTCATCATCTTTTTTTAACTGCTCAAGCTGCTCTATTGTATAACTTTGTGAAAGCAAAAAACCGTTTGAGCCTGTCCTGCAAAGCTTGGTCATAACAGCGCCGCACGAAAGTTTATCACCTATGTCTGAAATAAGCGTCCTTATATATGTACCCGCCGAGCATTCAACCTTTATTTCATACTCATTTTTATCCGGATCAAATCCTGATAGCTCAAGACTGTAAATACTCACCTTGCGCGGAGTCCGCTCAATTTCTATGCCTTTTCTTGCAAACTCATACAAGCGTACGCCGTCTTTGAGAATCGCGGAATACATAGGAGGTATCTGCTCTATTTCACCGCGAAACAAAGCAAGTACACTTTTTAAGTCGTCAGGCCCCGAATTTACAGGATAAGTTCCAGTTATTTCACCGGTTATATCAAGGGTGTCTGTTGTAAGTCCCAGACTAAAGTTTGCAATATATTCTTTTCTGCCCGAGGGCAAAAGTTCAATGAAGCGCGTGGCTCCCCCCGCAGCCACAGGAAGGACTCCCGTAGCCATTGGGTCAAGTGTGCCTGTATGCCCCGCTTTTTTCACGCCGAGTATCCCCTTAACCTTTGACACGGCGCTAAAGGATGTTATGCCGCCTGGCTTATTAAGACAAACTATGCCTGTCATCGTTCACCTCTGTTTTATATGATACCATTTTCTATAAGAGCCTGTTTTATGTGCTTTAGCACTTCTTGGGTGGTTTGTTCAACCGACATGGAAAGCTCACATCCTGCCGCCCTGTTATGTCCGCCGCCGTTCATTTTTGCACATATTTCCGCCGCGTCTACAGGTGAGTGTGAACGAATCGAAACCTTGCATTTGCCATTCTCCCTCTCTCTTATCGTAACACCCACATAAACTCCCTCAACCTGCCTTGCAAGGGACGAGATGGATTCACTCTCCGTGTCGTCTATGCCGCTTTTTTTATACATATCCTGCGTGAGAGTCACAACTGAGCACCTGTCATTGAAAAACACTTTCATTCCGTCTATGCACAGTTGCTGCAATTTTAAAAACGCAAGCGACTTTGACTCGAACATAACAGTGTTGATGCTTGAGCTTTCGGCTCCGGCATCCAGCATTTCAGCCGCTATTCTGTATGTCTGTGCCGTTGCGTTTGAGTATCTGAAACATCCGGTATCGGTTGAAAGCCCCGTATATATGCAGTTGGCGATATCTGTATCAATAGAAACTCCCATCTCCAATATCACCTTATATATTATCTCCGCTGCTGCCCCGGCATATGAGTCAACACAGTTGTATTCTGCAAACATCTTGTTTGACCCATGATGATCAATTGACAGGTTTATTATCTCACCGTATCTGTCCTCTAAATTTCCGCCTAAAAGCTTTATGTCCGCAACGTCTACCGTTGTTATAAAAGAGGGACGGAACTCCTGTATATCCAATCCATCCGATAAGTAAGAATATTTACTTGGTATATGGTCTGAACATATAACTCTGGCCCTTTTACCCTTTTGAATCAGGGCCCTGCAAAGCGCAAACGCACAGCCAAGCGTGTCCCCGTCGGGATTCATATGAGAAATTATAAGTATATCGTCATTTGAGAGTAGCAGACCGGCAGCTTTTGCGTAGTCAATTGTCATCAACATTATCACCCATTGTATCTTTGATTTTTTTAGATATCTCCATTCCGTGTTCAATTGAGTCATCGGCTATAAATTTAAGTTCCGGAGTCTTTTTGATAGAAATACTGCGGCCAAGTTCCCTGCGAATATATCCGCTGGCTGATTCAAGACCCAAAACAGCGTCTTTAGCGCTTTTTATCCCCTGCAAGTCACTTACGTACACCTTGGCGTATGAGAGGTCACCGCTCACATCAACTCTGATGACTGTAAGCATTTTCCCCTGTACCCTGGGATCTTTTATATATTTAATTATAGAAATTATTTCTCTTTTTATGTCTTCAGATACCCTGTGTATTCTATAACCAGCCATAAATATACCTTCCCAAAATCATTTAATCTTCCCTGTATTCCTCAATAATAAACGCCTCTAAAACGTCGCCTTCTTTTATATCATTATATTTTTCAAGACCTATTCCGCATTCGTAACCGGACGCCACTTCCCGAACGTCATCTTTAAAGCGGCGCAGTGAAGCGATTTCATCCTCAGCTATTACAATGCCGTCACGCACCACTCTTATCTTTGAACTCCTAGTTATCTTACCGTCAAGAACATAAGACCCTGCAATTGTTCCCGAACTTGTGATCTTAAATACATTTCTAACCTCGGCTCTGCCAAGTTGTGCTTCCCTGAATTTAGGAGCAAGCATGCCCTTTATAGCCGACTCTATCTCCTCTATACAGTCATAGATGATGCGATACATGCGGATGTCCACACCGTGGAGTTCAGCGTTTGAGGCAGCCACCGGGTCAGGGCGAACATTAAACCCTACAATTATGGCATTCGACGCGTTTGCCAGCATAACATCAGACTCGCTTACAGCTCCTACTCCTCCGTGTATCACCCTTACGCGGACCTCTTCATTGGAGAGCTTTTCAAGATTCTGCTTAATCGCTTCCACAGATCCCTGAACATCGGCTTTGACAATAATGTTAAGATCCTTGATCTGCCCCTGCTGTATGGATGAAAATAGGTTGTCAAGCGTGACTTTTTGATACACCTTAAACTGCTCTTCCTTTTGAACCTGCTTGCGCTGTTCCACAAGCTCCCTTGCCAGTTTTTCATCTGTTACCGCGTCAAAGGTATCACCTGCCTGCGGTGTTTCGGCAAGACCCATTACCTCAACGGGGACACACGGTCCCGCCTGCTGCACTTTCTTACCTCTGTCGTTTGTCATCACCCTTACGCGGCCGACAGCCGTCCCCGCAATAATAGCGTCGCCTGATTTGAGCGTGCCATTTTGAACCAGCAGTGTGGCCATTGGTCCCCGCCCCTTATCCAGGCGGGCTTCTATCACTATTCCGCGGGCTGCCCTGTTCGGGTTCGCCTTAAGCTCTTTCATTTCGGCCACAAGAAGTATTGATTCAAGCAATTTGTCAATATTAAGCCTTGTCTTTGCGGACACAGGCACACAGATAACATCGCCGCCCCACTCCTCAGGTATGAGCTCATACTCCGTCAGCTGCTGCATGATCTTGTCAGTTGCGGCTCCCGGTTTATCCATTTTATTGATGGCGATTATTATGCTTACCCCTGCGGCCTTTGCATGGTTTATAGCCTCAATTGTCTGCGGCATGATACCGTCGTCTGCCGCGACGACAAGCACAGCTATATCAGTCGCCTGGGCTCCCCTTGCACGCATAGATGTAAAGGCAGCGTGCCCGGGTGTGTCTAAAAACGTGATTTTGCTGTTGTCTAATTTAACCCTATAAGCGCCGATATGCTGCGTTATACCTCCCGCCTCCGTATCGGTGACTGAGGTGTTTCTGATAGCGTCTAGAAGAGAGGTTTTGCCGTGATCGACATGCCCCATTACAACGACGACCGGATCTCTTGCAATAAGATCCTTTTCGCTGTCTTCACTGTCGTCTATAATTCTTTCCTCTATTGTAACAACAACCTCTTTTTCAACTTTTGCGCCAAGCTCGGTTGCCACTATTTCAGCTGTTTCAAAATCCAAAACTTCATTTACGGTAGCCATAACACCCAGCGCGAAAAGCTTTTTAATAACCTCTGCCGCTGTCATTTTAAGCATTGCGGCAAGCTCACCCACCAGTATTTCTTCCGGCACGGTTATTACCATTTGTGGTTTTTTTGCCCTCTCCGCAGCTATTCTCTTTAGCCTCTCCGCTTCACTTTCACGCTTCGGAGAGCGCATTCCCTGCCTTCTGTACTGCTGGGATTTTTGCTTTAATTTTTGTTTGCTCACCACATTGTCGCCGGACTTACCCTTGCCTGTGTTAGCAGGGGCTATTTGTTCATATCTTTCATTGTATTTGTCAAGTTCCACATGGCTTGATCTTGTATTTATGGTCTTCGTAGAGCCCTTTGTACGGGCCTGAAGCGGTTTATTATCCTTTTTCTCATCCTTATTGAGAGGCTGTGCAGCAGATTTGGACATATCTGTTTTGGGGACCGGTTTTTGCGCTGACGACTTTGCGGCCGCCTTTTTGCCGCCGGCCTCCTCTTTCTTTGTATCCGGTAGCC
>JAIRUF010000012.1 GCA_031254555.1 Oscillospiraceae bacterium
ACGAGTCTTTACAGTAAAATCAAGTGGAGACTGAGTATAATTTTTAGCATAATAAGGGCTTAATACAGGCTCAAAAAGGAGAATTTATGGGAACAAAGACCACTGCTTGCATAGTTACCCACAACAACATAAAATATATATATAGAACTGTCGCTACTCTTTTGGAGCACACAAAAGGTGTAGATTTCACACTATACATAGTGGACAATGCCTCAACTGACGGGACAATAGAGCTTGTGGAAAAAGAGTTTGGCAATGAAAAAAATCTAAAAATTATAAAAACAGGGCGCAACATAGGGTTTGGCGCGGGACATAATATTGTGCTGGATTTGATCAACTCAGATTATCACTGTGTCGTAAACCCGGACATAGCTATAGATGATGACATTATTTTAAAAATGGCAGATTATATGGAAGAGAATAGCGACATAGGATTGCTGTCACCCAGGATATGCTTTCCTGACGGCAGGGATCAGATTTTGGGTAAGCGTGATCCAAAACTGCACTATCTTGTCGGCAGCAGGCTTCGTGATGATGAAGATCCAAACGGGTGGCTTGTAGAATATGCTATGTTGAATGAGGATTATTCAAAGCCGTTTGACATAGAAAATGCCACCGGCTGCTTTATGTTTTTCAGGACAAAAGCTTTTAAGAGTGTCGGCGGTTTTGATAAAAGATATTTTTTATATTTTGAGGACTGTGATATATCACGGGAAATAAGCAAGACATCAAGGGTGGTTTTTTATCCCGGCGCAGTTGTGTATCATGAGTGGGGAAGAGACAGCAAAAGGAATTTTAAATTAATGGCGGTGCACATGAAGTCGATGTTAAGTTATTTCTGGAAATGGCGGAGGTGAACTGCGCATGTCAAATGAAGTAAAAAAAGTTACGGGCAAGAAGTATTTACAAAACTTTTTAAAGTATAGATTCCTTTTGTCTGAGCTTGTAAAAAAGAACATAAAGCTGCAGTACAGAAACTCGGTTTTGGGAGTCTTTTGGACCTTTTTGCAGCCGCTGCTTACAATGCTTGTTTTGGTGCTTGTCTTTGGACAAGTTTTTGGAAGAGATATTGCAAGAGTTTTAAACTACCCGACATATCTTCTTACAGGACGCCTTATATATGAGTTTTTCACGCAGTCCACCAAAAAAGCTATGCGGTCGATTAGGACTAATGCCACGATAGTAAAAAAAGTATATGTGCCCAAATATATATATCCGCTGTCGAACATCATATCGACATTTGTTACATTCTTAATTTCGCTTACGGTTTTAGCCTTGGTAATGGGATATTATATGATATTTACGGACACGCCCATGCGCCTGACACCATATGTATTCCTATCAGTCGTGCCCATATTTATTTTGCTTATATTGTGTTTGGGCGTAGGGATGCTTATTGCAACGCTTGAGGTGTTTTTCAGGGATTTTGAATATCTGTACGATGTGTTTTGCACTCTGCTTTTTTATATGACGCCTATCTTTTATGACGTTGAACAGATGCATCTGTCAGTCCCTGTAAAAATTGTGCTTATGGCAAATCCTCTGTATTCCATTGTCTCGATGTTTAGAAGCTGCGTCCTTTTCGGCGAGATGTGGAACTGGAATTGGTTTTTCTACGCGTTTGGAATAAGCGTGTTTTTCTTAGCTCTTGGATTTTTGGTGTTTTATAAAAAGCAGGATAAGTTTATACTTCACATATAGTAAGGATACAGTTGGGAGGTTTTTGTATTGGGAAAACCCGTTATTGCGGTAGAAAACGTCGGTATGATGTTTAATCTCAACAACGAAAAAATAGATAATTTAAAGGAATATGTAATCAAATTTTTCAAGGGAAAGCTGCACTACAATGAGTTTTGGGCGTTAAAGGACATAAACTTTACGGTAGATAAGGGTGACAGGCTTGCAATAATGGGGCTTAACGGAGCGGGTAAGAGCACGCTTTTAAAAGTGGTCGCAGGAGTTATGAAACCAACTCAAGGCGTTTTAAAGGTAGATGGAATAATAGCTCCGTTAATTGAGCTTGGCGCGGGGTTTGATCCCAATTACACTGGGGCGGAGAACATATATCTATACGGCGCTACAATGGGATATTCAAGAAAGTTTTTGCGCTCAAAGCATGACGAAATAGTCAGTTTTTCTGAGCTTGAGGAATTTATTGACGTGCCTGTAAAAAATTACTCATCCGGAATGAGAGCGCGTCTGGGGTTTGCGATTGCAACGGCGGTAAGTCCAGAGGTTTTGATACTTGATGAAGTTTTATCTGTAGGGGACGCCAAGTTTAAAAAGAAGAGTGAAGGCAAGCTGAGATCAATGATAGATACGGGCATAACGGTACTTTTTGTATCTCATAATACGGATCAGATTAAAAAAATCTGCAATAAGGCAATAATACTTGAAAAGGGCAGAATAATAAAAAGCGGTGATGCGTGTGAAGTTTGCGACGAATATATAGAGATGACAAAAAAGTAGGAGGTATCTTTATGGTTTTTGCAGTTGTATTGGCTGGAGGAGTAGGCAGCAGAATGGGCAATTCTGATACTCCAAAGCAGTTTTTAAAATTGGGTAAAAGCCCTATAATAGTCCATACGGTAGAAAAGTTTTATATTAATCCCAAATTTGAAAAAGTAATAATTTTGTGTCCGGAAAAATGGGTTTCTCATACGGACAATCTGTTGAGAAAGTCAATGGGAGACACAGACAGGATAGCAGTAATAAACGGCGGAGTAACGCGTAACGACACACTTTATAACGCCTTAAATTACATCGATGAAAATTACGGAATAAACGACGACACCATAATTGTCACACACGATGCGGTCCGTCCGTTTGTGACGCACAGGATCATTGATGAAAATATAGAAGCGGCTCAAAAATACGGTGCCTGTGATACGGTTATCCCCGCAACGGACACAATAGTCCACAGCACAAACGGTGAGATAATAGCCTCTGTTCCCAACAGGTCAGAACTGTTTCAAGGGCAAACACCGCAGTCGTTTAACGCTAAAAAGCTAAAGGAACTTTATGAGAGACTCACACAGGAAGAAAAGGATGTCATGACGGACGCGTGCAAGATTTTTTCAATAAAAGGTGAAGACGTGCATCTTGTAGACGGAGAGGTGTTTAATATTAAAATAACCTATCCGTTTGATTTGAGGGTAGCTCAGACGATGATAGAAGGGACCATGGCGGATGATTAGTGCAGTATATCAGCTTACCGCTCCCAGGCTTATAGAGACAACCTATAAGGAGCTTGATATATCAAAGCCGGAGGTTTTGATAAGACCTTCGTACATGGCGATATGCAAGGCTGATCAACGCTATTATCAGGGGACGCGTTCACAGTCCGTGCTTAAAAGTAAACTTCCCATGGCCCTTATACATGAATGTATGGCCACGGTGATATTTGACCCCAAGGGGGTATTTCTGCCGGGGCAAAAGGTAATAGCAATACCCAACACCCCAACAGGGGAAGATGATGTAATAGCGGAAAACTACCGCGCGTCAAGCTATTTTAGATCAAGCGGATATGATGGCTTTTTGCAGGATTATATTATGATGCCGCATGACCGCCTTGTCAAAATAAGCGATGATATATCGCCGGAAGTTGCGGCGTTTACAGAATTGTGCAGTGTCAGTATGCACGTGATGCGCCGCTTTGCTTTAATAGCACATAAAAGGATTGATTCTATAGGCGTGTGGGGCGACGGTAGCCTGGGCTTTATAATGGCTGTGTTTTTAAAGTATATTTATCCGCACTCAAAGCTGTTTGTATTTGGGGTAGGGCAAGACAAGCTTTCCTACTTTACATTTGCCGACGAGACATATGACATATCGGATATTCCAAAAGACCTGCAAATAGATCATGGCTTTGAATGTGTGGGAGGAACTGGTGCCAGGGGTGCTATAAATCAAATAATAGATCATATAAATCCGGAGGGTACAATAGCGCTTACCGGCGTGTCTGAGAATTTTGTGGATATAAATACAAGGATGATACTTGAAAAAGGAATCAGGCTTTTTGGCAGCAGCAGGAGCGGCAGGGATGATTTTGAAAAAACAGTGGAGTTTTATAATGAGTATCCCAAGGCTGTTAGGTACTTAGAAAATCTTGTTGGAGATGTTGTAACGGTCAGGACCATTAATGATATACACAGGTCGTTTGATTTGGATGTCAACAGAAGAATTGGCAAAACCATATTAAAGTGGGAAAAATAAGTCTATGAAAAGTTTTTTCTTCAGGGTTTACGCCTGCATTTTTAGTGTTTTTAAACTACTGGGAATAAAAGAGGACAGCGTTGTGTTTATATCAGTACACAACGCTTCTTTCAGTGACAGCTTTGGCAGTATAGAATATCAGGCAAATTTACGTCTCTTTTCAATATATAAATTGAACAGAACCGACTTAAATTTAAGTTATAAAAGCTTTGTCGGTTTTATAAAATCCGCGCTTAGGGCAACAAGCTTTTTTACCAAAGGAGCTTACAGACTAGCCAGGGCAAAATATGTGTTTTTAAATGATAACTTTATGCCATTGGCTTTTGTAAGCTTCAACAGGAATACGGTGGTAACTCAACTTTGGCATGGGCAGGGAGCGTTTAAAAAGTTTGGGCATGATATAGCTCAGACGGCAAAGATAAGGCGGATGGAAAAAGCGGTAAATGAAAAACTCAGCTATGTGATATGCTCGTCTGAGAGTGTTGCGCCGATTTATGCAAGCGCGTTTAACATGCCTAAAAACAGAGTTTTGCCGCTGGGCAGTCCGCATGCCGATTATTTTTTTAACATGCAAGACGCAGATGGAATAAGGCAAAGATTTGATACACACTACAAAAACTGTATAGGGAAAAAATTAGCGTTATATGCTCCGACATTCAGGGATGAAATGCATCTTGATCAAAAACTTCTCACCAATATTGATGTACACAGAATAAAAAAAGCTCTGGGGGAAGAATATGAACTTCTTATACGTCTGCATCCACAGATAAGGCGATCGGACATTAAAATAGACAGAGCTGTTGATGTATCAGATTATGATAGCGTAAATGAACTGTGCCTGCTCTGCGATCTGCTTATAACAGACTATTCATCAATTTGCATGGAATTTTCTATCCAGAACAAACCCATGGTTTTTTATGCTTTTGACTTGGAAGACTATGAATCGAAACGAAGTTTTTATTTCGAATATGAAAACTATGTGCCCGGAAAAATAGCCAAAACCTTAGATGAGCTTGAGCAAGCACTGAGAAACAAAGATTTTGAAGAATGGAAAAATGAAGAATTCAAAAAGATCAACTTCAGATTTCTTGACAACTGCTCGGGTGAAAGGATAGCTAAATTTATATTCTAGTTGTTATGTCAGCGTGTAAAATGCTGATATTAAGTGTATGGCTGTTTGCTAATGTCCGTGTGTTAAGGGAAACTTACCGTGCTCAATTTGCTTGATTTAGCTGGAGCAGACGGAGGTAGCATTTCCTTATAATTTTTCAAACGCTATTGACAAATATTTAAACTTGAGTGTATAATACCTCTTGCATTAATGCGGAATTGTGTAATGGTAGCACGGCAGACTCTGACTCTGTTTGTCTGGGTTCAAATCCTAGTTCCGCAGCCAAAGAAACAAAGTCTCAAAAGCCTTGATTTTTAGGCCTTATTGAGACTTTGTTTTTATATTTTACGTT
>JAIRUF010000035.1 GCA_031254555.1 Oscillospiraceae bacterium
TATCCCGGCGATTATCTTGCAGTCAACCCGTTTTTCTGCACAGCGGACTATAACGTCGCCCATTCTGCCGTTGCAGCCATTAAGTGCTATTTTAATCATGTTTCCACATCCTAAAATAATCTTTATATAAGATTATATTTCTTAAGGGTAGATTTTAAAACCTCTCTGTTTGAATCAGACAGCGGAGACAAGGGCAACCGGCACGGGCCCACATCATACCCCATCATAACAAGAGCTTCCTTAACAGGTACCGGGCTCACCTCAATAAAAAGGTCATTGCAAAGCTGAAGGTACTCCAGCTGCAGGTTAGCGCTTCCCTTATGGTCTCCGTTTAAATATCTGGATGCTATGTCATGAGCAGCTTTCGGTGCAACATTCGAGAGCACAGATATAACGCCCTTTGCTCCAAGCGACATAAAAGCCGTGATCTGATCGTCGTTCCCGACGTAGACGTCAAGGCTGTCACCGCACAGAGATATGGTTTTTGCAATAGCTGAAATATCCCCGTTAGCTTCTTTGATGGCGACGATTCTGTCATGCTTTGAAAGTTCATAATAGGTTTGAGGTTTTACATTAAGCCCCGTGCGGCTTGGAACATTATAAATAATTATTGGGGCCGAAACCCTGTCAGCAATATACTCATAGTGTTTTATAAGTCCGCTTTGCGACGTCTTATTATAATATGGCGTTACCATAAGAAGTCCGTCTACTCCTGCTTTTTCCGCCTCATTTGAGAGCTTTACTCCATAGGCGGTGTCGTTGCTTCCGGTACCGGCAATAACAGGGACGCGCCCTCTCACATAGTCCACTGCAAACTTAATTGCCTTCGAGTGCTCCTCATGGTCAAGCACCGGACTTTCCCCTGTGGTTCCGCATATGATTACAGCGTCTGTACCGCTGTCTATTTGCCAGTCTATTAACTTACCTAAAAGGTCAAAGTTTATTTTATTGTCCTTGTCAAACGGAGTAACAATAGCAACTCCTGCGCCTGTAAAAATAGTCTTCTTCATAAAATGTTTCCTCCAATCAGTCCATATAGCCTTCAGCGCAAAGCAGCTCTGCCATTAAAACAGCTCCGCCAGCAGCGCCTCGCAGCGTATTGTGTGATAAGCATACAAACTTATAGTCAAACTGGGCATCTTCCCTTAAACGTCCTATGGAAACAGCCATTCCGTTTTCAAGATTCCTCATCAATTTGGTCTGCGGCAGATTATCCTCAGGGAAATAGTGTAAAAACTGTTTTGGAGCGCTTGGTAAATTAAGCTCTTGTGCGCGTCCGCTATAGTTTTTCCATATACTTAAAATTTCATCTTTTGACGGCTTTTTATCAAACTTTACGAAAACAGCCCCCAAATGCCCGTCTGACACCGGAACACGAATGCACTGCGTTGTAATATTAGGTGATGATGCTGTAACGATCTCGTCGTCTTTTACTTCTCCCCATATCTTAAGGGGCTCTTTTTCGGACTTTTCCTCTTCCCCGCCAATGTATGGTATAATATTGTCCACCATCTCCGGCCAGGTTTCAAAGGTTTTGCCGGCCCCTGAAATTGCCTGATAGGTGCACACCAAAACATCCTTTACGCCATAGTCTTTTGACAGCGGAAACAATGCAGGCACATAGCTTTGAATTGAGCAGTTAGATTTAACAGATATAAATCCGCGCTTTGTTCCAAGCCTTTTCCTTTGCGCGGGGATTATGTCAATGTGGCCTGCGTTAATTTCCGGAATGATCATTGGAACATCGCTTGTAAACCTGTGAGCGCTGTTGTTTGACACCACAGGGCACTCCGCCTTTGCATAAGCGTATTCAAGCTCTTTGATCTCATCTTTTTTCATATCTACAGCACAGAATACAAAGTCAACCAATGACGCTATTTTTTCAATGTCATCCTGTGCGTTTAAAACAATTAAGCTGCCCATAGATTCAGGCATCGGAGTTTCCAGTGACCAGCGGTCGCCCAGCGCTTCTTTATATGTTTTACCTGCGGAGCGAGGGCTTGCTGCCACCGCTTTTACTGTAAACCACGGGTGATTTTCAAGTATGCTTGCAAATCTTTGGCCAACCATACCCGTAGCTCCGATAACCCCTACGTTATACTTTCTCATCAAAATTCCCTCCAAATAAGAATTAATATAAAAAAACCGGTTGTCAACCGGTCATCATTGCAATATAATATGAGAAGCGTGATAAAAGGACAAACCCTTTAATTGATAGCTCTCCATCATGCACAATGATGACAGTTACATAGCTGTTAACTATGCAACCAGCATTACGGCAACGCGAATACCGTAAAACTTCGGCGTCATTCCCTTTCACATTTTATCAGCGGCCTTCGGTGGCCTTAAAAATGGTACTGATAAATGACGCGCCTCTACCTAAAACAGTTGTTAAATTATAGATATGATACCACTATAATATATATTAGTCAAATAATTTTTAATGATTTTCCGGGAGAAACCTATGAAAAAAAGCGACTTTGATTACGATCTTCCCAAAGAGCTCATTGCGCAGCATCCAATCGACAAGCGTGACGATTCAAGGCTTATGCTTATCGATAGCAAAACAGGTGAAATAGCTCACAGTCATTTTCACAATATAGTTGATTACCTGAACAAAGGAGACTGCCTGATTTTAAATGATACCCGCGTACTTCCCGCAAGACTTTACGGCATTAAAGAGGGTACAGGGGCAAAGGTGGAATTTCTGCTGTTAAATCAAATAGAAAAAGATATATGGGAAGTTATAACCGGCCCTGGGAAAAGGGCGAAAACCGGAGCGAAGTTCAGCTTTGGCGACGGAGAGCTAAAGGCAGAAATAACCAATGTATTAAAAGACGGCAACAGGATAGCCAAGTTATCTTATAACGGTAACCTTTTTAGCATACTCGATAAAATAGGGCAGATGCCACTGCCTCACTATATAAATGAAGAGCTTAAAGACAGGGAAAGGTATCAGACAGTTTTTTCAAAAGAGCTTGGCTCTGCAGCGGCTCCAACCGCCGGGCTTCATTTTACAAACGAGCTTTTAAATAAAATTAGGGAAAAGGGGATAGGTATAGGTTTTGTCACCCTGCATGTGGGTCTTGGAACATTTCGGCCGGTAAAGGCTGAGAATATTGAAGATCATAAGATGCACTCGGAGCATTACTGGATTCCCCAAAAGACAGCCGCGCTGATAAACAAGGCAAAGGCCGCAAACAAAAGGGTCGTTGCTGTGGGCACGACTTGCTGCAGAACGCTTGAATCGGCAATGGAAAAGCTTGGTGAAATAAATGAGCATGAAGATTTTACTGATATTTTTATTTACCCCGGTTTTGAATTTAAATGTATTGACGCATTGATAACCAACTTTCATCTTCCACAAAGTACTCTTATTATGCTGGTGAGTGCGTTTTGCGGATACGATAATACAATGAAAGCCTATGAAACAGCAGTGGATAAACAGTACAGATTTTTTAGCTTTGGGGACTCTATGTTTATATCATAGCTGCGCGCACCGTTTCGGTACGTTTAAAAAGTTGGATTTGCAGCCCCTAGTTAAGGCGTGGAAGATAAGCTTTTAGGAGGCAAATGGTAAATATGCTAAAGGTTATAAAAAAAGAGGGCAAGGCAAGACTTTGTGAGTTTACAACCGTACACTCACAGGTACACACACCTGCATTTATGAACGTTGCGACAAGCGGAGCCATTAAGGGCGCTGTTGACTCCGTCGACCTAGAGTCCGTAAATTGCCAGGTTATGCTCTGCAACACATATCACCTGCATGTTCGACCAAATGACGAGCTTATAAGGGATTTGGGAGGTCTAAACAAGTTTACCGGCTGGAGCAAAACCACACTGACGGACAGCGGCGGTTTTCAGGTGTTTTCACTGGCGTCTCTGAGGAAAATAGAGGAGGAGGGGGTGAGCTTTTCTTCTCATATAGACGGCAAACACATCTTTATGGGTCCTTGTGAAAGCATAAGGATACAATCCAATTTGGGGTCAACCATCGCAATGGCATTTGATGAATGTATCGCAAGCTCCTCGGAGTTTGACTATGTTTTGAAATCATGCAATCGTACTACCAGGTGGCTTTACAGGTGCAAGGAAGAGATGGAAAGGCTTAACGCCATCCATGATACAATAAATAAAAAACAGATGTTGTTTGGAATAAATCAAGGGTCGATATTTTCTGATCTTCGTATAAAGCATATGGAGGAGATAGTAAAGCTAAATCTTGACGGATACGCAATCGGAGGTTTGGCGGTGGGGGAGAGCAAGGCGGAAATGCATCGCATTATATCCTGTGTGGAAACTTTTATGCCGGAGGACAAACCCCGTTATCTTATGGGAGTGGGCACTCCGGGTGATATAATACAGGGCGTCAGTAATGGAGTGGACCTGTTTGACTGCGTTATGCCCAGCAGAAACGCAAGGCACGGACATATATTTACATGGAACGGGATAATAAACATCAACAACCAAAAATACCGGTGTGATGACAATCCGTTAGAACCTGGGTGTTCTTGCCCGGCTTGCACTGCGCACTCAAGGTCATATATAAGGCATCTGTTTAAAAGCAAAGAAATGCTTGGAATGAGGCTTTGCGTAATGCATAATCTGTATTTTTATAATACTCTTATGGAGAAGATACGTGACAACATAGAACAAAATACGTTTAGTGAGTTTAAAGAAAAGTATGCGGATTTGCTGGATACGCGTATATGATTTTAGTAAAACGTCGGGTATAATGCCATAAATTGCTTGCATATAAGGTGTTTTCAATATATAATGTTTTAAGCGAAGATTTTGGGAGTGAATACCGCCAATTGGTCAAGAGAATGCGTAGAGGTCATTAAGGGGAAAATAAGCATTTTCTTCAGGAATAAATTGTCAAATAACGTTTTATAATAAATCATAACATATTAATTAAAATAACGGAGGTTAAAAAATGACTTATAATATCTTTTTGCTTATGCCCTCAGCCGCTGGGAATGCGGAGTCACAGAGCGGCGGGCTGCAATCATTTTTACCGATTCTTCTGCTTGTAGGCATGTTTGCTTTAATGTATTTCTTTATGGTAAGGCCGCAGAAAAATCAGGAGAAGAGAGACGCGCAAATGCGTGAGGGGACTCAGATCGGCGATGAAATAGTTACTTCTGGCGGTATTTTAGGCAGAGTTGTCACTATAAAAGAAGATTCGCTCGTCGTTGAAACAGGAGCTGACAGGGTAAAAATACGCATTACAAAAACGTCTATTTTAAAAAATGTTACAGCGGACCAAAAATTAATAGAAAGCAGGCAGGCAGCGCTTGAGACCGTCAAGGCAAACAGGGAAGCTGCCAAGGAAAAGAAGTCCAAGAAAAAAAATAAATAAGGTAATAAATAACGCTTAATAGCTTGTACAATAGCATAAATTTTTCTTCCCCCTCATATCATCTACTAATGATATGAGGGGGAATTTTTTATGACTGCCATAACAAAGTCAAAAAATAGACTAAGAAGTTTAAAAACAAATACCAAAAAAACAACGACAGAAAGTGAATCAAAACTTTTCACAATGTCAGTTATAAAGGGATTTGCAGTGGGAACGGCTGTTTTATTTATCTTTATATCTTTATTTGCTTTATTGATGTTGAAATATGATCCAACTGAGAAAGCCATCCCAATCATGGCCATTGTTTCATGTGCAACAGGTGCATTTGCGGGTGGCTTTTGGTCTGGCAGATGTATTGGCAAAAAAGGTATGTTAATAGGATCTGTAACCGGAATTCCAATTGCCGTTTTAATAAGCGTTATGTCTATAGCGTCAAGAGAAAGCGAACTGGGCTCCCTGTTGGCGGTAACAATATTTATTGTGCTGTTTATGGCGTGTGTCGGAGGTATAGGCGCCGTTAATTCAAAGTTCGCGAAAAGAAAATAAAAAATCATCAGTTTTTGCATCAAAACTTTTTGGAGGAATGTACCTGTGCGCAAGAGGACAAGTATAAGACGAAGGCCGTCATATGTCTTTTACAATATTAAAATTCTTTTTAGGGAAGAGTGGAAATTAGTAACACTAATTGCACTGTTCCTTTCCGGCATGATAATAGGATCGTCAGCTGTAAACAGTATTAACAATGAGGTAAACTCAAGATTTGTAACACTGTTTTCAGACTATATTACTATGAGGAGCACGCAGTCAATATTCGACACATTTACAAATTCATTGTTTGTAAACTTAATTTATCTTGGCATATCGTTTACTGCAGGGCTCTGTGCCATAGGACTGCCTTTAATTGCGCTGTCGCCGTTTGCAAAGGGAGTAGGCATTGGAATGATTGCTGGATATCTATACAGCTCTTACGCGATGACAGGCGCCGGCTTTTGCCTGCTGATAATATTCCCCGGAGCTATAGTGGCAACTGCCGCGCTGCTGTTTGGATGCAATGAAAGCTTTGTTATGTCCCATGAATTATTTAATATAGTGCAGGGACGAGCGCCCAATAATTACGGTAATTTAATAAAGAAATATTCCGCAAGATACGGGATTTTGCTTATACTATCAGTTGCGGCATCTGTGATAGAAACCTTGCTTACAGTAACATTTGTCGGTAAATTTAATTTATAGAAAAAAGGTTCCGCTTTTAGGGGAACCTTTCAGGCTTTTATAATAACTTTTCTTTGCCAAGCGGATTTGAGTCAGCGGCCTTTTTAAGCTGCTCATTTACAACATGTGTATAAATCTGTGTGGTGCCAAGATTTTCATGACCGAGGATCTCTTTTAATACCAACACATCCACATTGCCGTATTGATACATAAGGGTTGCGGCAGTGTGCCTTAACTTATGAACAGAAAATCCCTGATTCGCAAGTCCGCTTTTTTCAAGTGCATTATACACTATATGCTGAACGGTTTTTGGACTTATCCGTTTTAATCTGCTGCTTAAAAACAGGGCTTTTTTATCAGTTACCCCATCTACAGGACGAACAGCCATATATGTTTTTACAGCGTCTATACATGCGTCATTTAAATAAAG
>JAIRUF010000077.1 GCA_031254555.1 Oscillospiraceae bacterium
TATCCAAAACAACTAATGAGCTTATTGAAACCGGCAAAATGGAAGATGAAATGTCCGTTATAATAATTTGTAATATGCTCAATCTGATGTCGTCTGCTATTGGGGCAGATGTTGTTGTCTGCGATTCCAACGGAGAAGTAATTTTATGCAGGCACCTCATAACAAACGACTTTAAAGTATTGGATGAGGATAATTGTTTGGAGCACCAGGGGTACAAAATGTCACAGCGGATCTTTCAAATGGTTGATCAGGGTCAGTTTTATACTATGGATACGATGGAAGGACTCTATAATAGGCTTAGCCTGGTAGTGGTTGACAAAATACAGGTAAACGGTGTAACATCCTCCTATGTAGTGGCGTCAGAACCCATAACAGGAGGCCTTTGGCCTTTTATAAGCGGGATTTTCAGATTGTTTTTATTTGCGGCTATTATAACTATACTTTTGTCAATAATAGTGGTGTATGGATTTACTTACAGCATATCAAGGCCGCTTCATGAGATGTCTAAACTCACTAAGAGCTATGCGAGCGGAGATTTTTCAAAACGTATGAAACTCCGGGAAAATGATGAGCTGGGAGATCTTGCAACGGCCCTTAACACAATGGCAAAATCACTTGCAACCCTTGAGGCGTCAAGAAGGAGTTTTGTCGCCAACGTATCTCATGAACTCAAAACTCCGATGACGACTATAAGCGGTTTTATAGACGGTATTTTAGACGGAACAATTCCGCTTGATGAACAGAGCCATTATTTAGGCATTGTGTCGCAGGAGGTTAAACGTCTCTCAAGGCTTGTGGTGTCAATGCTTAATCTCTCAAAAGTTGAGGCAAGCGAACTGGGACTTGATCTGGACAGATTTAATATATCTGAAATGCTCTTCAATATATTTGTAACGTTTGAACAGCATATAGAGAAGAAACATATAAGAATTGAAGGGCTTGATAAAATTGAAAGCGTTATGGTTGACGCTGAAAAAGATCTTATATATCAGGTTGTTTACAACCTTGTTGATAACGCTGTCAAGTTCACTGATGAAGGCGGGACGATATCGGTCTCCGTTGCGCAGGACAACGAAAAGGTGATAGCCGGAATTAAAAATTCTGGCAAGGGAATACCCGCTGACGAGGTGAGCACAATCTTTGAGAGATTTTATAAGGTAGATAAATCAAGGAGTGAAAACGCAAAAGGCGCAGGGCTTGGCCTTTATCTTGCAAAAAGTATTGTTGAGCTGCACGGCGGGCAAATAACAGCGCAAAGCGAAGAGGGTAAATACTCAGATTTTATTTTTTGGATTCCTAAAAGACTTGGTAGATAACAGGAGAGATTGCATGGACTTAAACAACATGAACAATGTGGACAACGTGGAAAATTCGGGCGAAAGTCCAGACAGATACTACGGTCAAAACAATAACACAAATGGACCGCATCCCCCAAATGAACCGCCGAAAAAAAGCAAAAGGGGCCTTAAGTTATTTGCAGCTTTACTGTGCGGAATAGTGTTTATAGCGGGTATAGTTATAGCAATAGCATTTTGGGAGGGGGATAAAGGCGCCGATAAACTACCGGAGAATAACGTGTCAAATACCGAAAACGGTCCGTCAATGATAATAAATGATACGCCGTCAAGCGGCGGTAAAAGCGTTCCTGCAAACGGTGCTTTAAGCAGCGTTCAAATTGCTGAAAAGGTGTCAGACTCTGTTATCGCGGTTTTGACCTATAAAAATAACACCCTGTACGGCGAAGGATCAGGAATTGTTATGGGTGTAGATGCCTCCAATAAATACACATATATAATCACATGCGCTCATATCGTAAACATTTCCGGTATAAGCGTCAGGATGCAGACAAGCGACGGCAAGCAGTATGAGACACAGGTTGTGGGTTTCGACAACAGGACGGACATTGCAGTTTTAAGGGTTAACAAGACTGGATTTAAAGCGGCCGTTTTCGGTGACTCAACTAAATTGAAAAAGGGTGAACAGGTGTATGTGTTGGGGAATCCGGGAGGCATAGCTTTTTACGGATCATTTACAGCGGGTGTAGTATCAGCTATTGACAGGTCCACATCAATCAGCGAGAGCGCGTATTCACTAAAATGTATTCAGCATGACGCGGCGATAAATCCGGGGAATTCGGGTGGCGCGCTTGTCAATGTATACGGTCAGGTTGTCGGTATAAACTCATCAAAAATTGCAGATACAGAATACGAGGGAATGGGGTTTGCAATACCTATAAGTGACGCAAAGACAATAATTGAAAACATAATTAAAAGCGGTTATGTTCCAAACCGCCCGAAACTTGGAATCAGCTACAGCGCTGTAAGTTATAATCAGTCATACAGCATGGTAGTTCAAATAAATGGTCTGCCAAGCGGATCTATAATTATCGAAAGCATTGAGCCGTCAAGTCCGCTGGCGAAAAGTGATGTGAAGTTAGGGGATATTATTACCGCGGTCAACGGCAAGGATATGAATACGCCTAATGTATTGCTTGATGTGATTCAAAGTGCTAAAATAGGTGATACGTTATCACTTTCTATCTGCCGGGTAAACAATGATTACAGCATTAAAAAGTTTAATGTCAGTGTAAAACTCATCGAAGACAAAGGTTCCAGTGAGGTAAAACAAGATAAACCAACAAATCCGTTTGACTGATTAAAAGTAAGAACGTTTATATCTGATTATACTGTAAAAAAATTTTAAAAATAGGGTGTGATGTATATGGAAAACAGGCATGAAAATCCTATATCACTGAGGTCTAAACATTGGCTTTCAGATGCATTGGTGGAGCTAATGCGTGAAAAACCTTATGAAAAGATTGCGATAAAGGAAGTGGCAGAAAAGGCGGATTTGACAAGGCAGACGTTTTACCATAATTTTGATTCAAAGGAAGAGCTGCTGATTTATAAGTCCGATCTGTATTTTGAGGAATTCTTCAGGAACATTTTTAACAGCTCAGTAAGTAATATTAATGACTTTTTAGTTTACTTTTTCCGTTACTGGCAGGAAAACGCGGATTTTATAAGATTGCTTTTAAAAAATAATAAGGAACATATACTTATACGCAGGTCGCCTGAATACATAAGCGTACTTAAGCTTTTGGATTTAAAGGACAAGTTAAAAGATCGCGACATAGAATATATCTATACTTTCTGCGCGGGCGCTGTAATACATACTCTTTGCA
>JAIRUF010000139.1 GCA_031254555.1 Oscillospiraceae bacterium
TAATATTTGCCGGTCAGCGATTGCCTTGTCTTCCGGAGGGAAGCTATCCCTTAGATTTTTATAGAGTGCTCTTAAAGTTTCTTTCCTTTTTCTTATATCAAAGTTTAATTGCATTGCATTAACTCCCGCGTGTCTTCCGCATTGCAGTCAGATGTCAACGCTTTCACTATTTCAAGCCCAAATTCTATTGCCGCTCCCGGGCCTTTTGCAGTTATAAAATTGCCGTCTCTGCACACTGGCATGTCTGATGTTACAGCGCCATCTAAATATTTCTCATTCCCCGGAAAGCACACAGCACACCTGCCCCTTAAAAGCCCCATTTGCCCTAAGATCATCGGAGCCGCGCATATGGCGCATATCAATATTTCATTGTCAGACGCATATTTTAAAAAGCTTTTTACAACATCTGAGTTTAACAGATTAGCGGTTCCCGGCATTCCGCCGGGCAAAATAACCGCCTGCAGGTTTTCACAGAGATTTACATCGTCATCTTTTAAGTCACAAACAATTTTTATCCCGTGAGCCCCCGTAACGATGTTATCACCTATACCTACAGTTTTAACACATAGTCCGGCCCTTATCAGAACATCCGCCGTGGCTATTGCCTCTATCTCTTCAAAGCCCTGGGCCAAAAACATGTAAATCATACAGATCCTTCTCCCTTTTATCCGAGAGTTATTCCTAAGTACGCATTGTCTATTTTCTCCATTGCCATTTGGGCGCTTTCTGAGATCGGCTTTAACATGCCCGTATACACTATTTCTATGTCATCCTTGCTTAGAGGATACCGGGCGGGCAGGTTAAAACTGAAAGTTTGAGCGTCCTCGTTTTCCATGAGCACATAGAAAAGCTCACCTATGTTACCTGTTGTACACAGCTCTTTTACATTTACCAAGTCACTTTCAAGATCGCGTTTGTACAGTACATAGCCAGTATCTGTCGATAAAAATTTTCCGTTGGTAATTTCGTTTTCTTTCTTGGCGTAATTTAACGCTTTGGCGTCCCAACTTAAAAAATCATAACGGCTAAGGGCTTTCTGCCTTGTTTTAAACATGTCCGTCAATTCATTTAAAGATGCCTCTTTCATCATGACGTCAAGCTGCCTGCGGTTTAGCTTTAGCACTTTTTGATTAAAGGCCTTTACAAACCCAAGTTTAGCATAATAGTCAAACAAGCTCTCACTTGCAGGAGACAGAGCCACATAGTCCACCGACCGCTGATCCGCTATTTCAAAGCCTTTTTTTATAAGCTTTGACATTATTCCCCTGCTCCTGTATTCCGGCAGAGTTGCCGCGGCGTAAATGTATAATACCTTAAAAATATTTGTGCCAATATATATTGAGGCGTCCAAAAAGAAATATTGAGCGACTACACTGCCTGCGTCCCGAAAGACTATGGTATTGTCATCACTTGCCATCTCATTTAAGAACAGCTCTATATATTCATCCGTGTCGTCAAAGCTTTGTTTCCAAACATTTATAATATCGTCGCAGTCACTTTTTTTAGCAAAATCAATCATAACTAATCCTCATTAACGGCCCTGTATTTTGTCACAAGCATTTCGGGATTATATGAAAGTTTGGCTTTCCTAAGCCCCTCAATACCCAAATCCTCTTCTCTGTTGACAAATTCAAAGCTACCTATCGTATTCTTTGCAAATTCCCTGTTTATAATCGGATAAGAGCCGCGTATTTCCGCAAACGCTTTTTCCACATGCGTACAAAATGTATTCTCATTTAGCAGCTCTCCAAAAGTATAGGCAACGACCTCTCCATTTGCCCTGATAAGTCCACCCTTAAAATCCAGCTCTTCATAGTTTTCAAATGCCCTCTTTATCGCTATCTCTTCCTTTTGCGTTCCCTGTTCATGTTCATTCTTTTTTTTGTTTTCCTGCTCCCAATTGCGGTTCATTTCAATACACTCAACTATATTATCGGCTGTTATATCTTCATAAGACCAGTCGTAATTTTTTTCAAAGAACAGTATGTGATTCCTCTTTGAATGATATTTTTTGCCTGAAAGAGAGGCAAGTCCGCTTGTACTATAGACATAGTCAAAGCTGTTTCTGCTTTCATGAAATCTGAATTTGTTTGGAAAAAGAGATTCAAGCATCTGCTTTTCCGTCTCCGTAACTGCGTATATTTCCAGGTTGTGCCCCATATTTCGGGCGTCACTTTTTAAAAAATCAATGCAGCGCTTTATGTCATTCCCGCCCTTAGGCATTGAGTATGAGGGTTTATCATCCGTCGATTTACACAGGAAAAACCCCTCCTGGCATGTTGTTATCTGGCTTCCGTAAACAGGGCTCCACATAAATATGTTACCAAAACAAAATTCACACCCAACCTGTTTGGACCTCTTTAAAATATCGGTTACCCATTGTTTGTCTGAAATAACCGGCTCCTTAAACTCACCCTTAACCTTAATCACTTTAAAACCTCCGTCTTAGCATACTCCCATATAGCTTTACTAATTTCATCTATGCTTAGAGGTTTACCATCTTTTGCACATTTTATTACCTTCCATCCAAGCATTTTTGCAGCATATAGGGCAGCTTGCCTGCAACTTTGCAAATAGCTTATATTGCTTTCATGGACATCTTTTTTAACCTCGTTGCCATCATATCTGCCTGTCATAAGCTCTTGTGAAATATCAACGGGCATGTCGAGATATATTACAAGTTCCGGCTTTGGGATTCCAATTTTTTTATACTCAAAATCCTCCAGCCAACAAAGGTATTCGTCCCATTCTTTTTGCGGAAGCTTCACCATCTGATGATACGCGTTAGAGGTTGTATATCTGTCCGCAATGATAACTGTTCCCTCTTTGTAGCTATTCTTCCATTTGCTGTAACTTGCGAACCTGTCAACCGCGTAAAATGAAGATGCCGCATATGCGTTTACATCACACGGATCATCACCGAAATCACCCGCAAGATACATCTTGACAAGCGTGCTTGACTTGTTTTCATAATCCGGCAACTTTATCTTTTTTATGTCTATTCCGGCATTTTTAAAATTGCTGATTAGAATATCTGTCTGCGTTGACTTCCCGCTGCCGTCAAGACCTTCTATTACTACAAGACTACCCAAAATCTGCCTACCTCACAGTTAGATTTTTAATTTGTACCTGCATATTTTAAATCACAATTAGTTAATTATTATATCAAATTATATCAAATTATACAAGTCTGAGGTATTAGTCTTAATCGAATATTGGTGCATATATAAT
>JAIRUF010000174.1 GCA_031254555.1 Oscillospiraceae bacterium
GCACGGGGATTCTGCTATATATGACACGATGGTCCGGCTTTCAAAGGGGTATGAGGCACTGCTCTATCCCTATGTTGACTCAAAGGGCAACTTTGGAAAGTCGTACTCAAGGGACATGCAGTGGGCAGCCGCCAGGTATACAGAGGCAAAGCTTGCCCCCATATGTGCGGAACTCTTTGGCGATATTGACAAGGACACAGTTGACTTTGTTGACAATTATGACAGCACAATGAAAGAGCCAACTTTGTTGCCGGTCACATTTCCGTCTGTGCTTGTCAATTTAAACTCAGGCATAGCGGTAGGTATGGCGAGCTCCATTTGCTCGTTTAACATAAAAGAAGTTTGCGAGACCACCATTGAACTTATAAAAAATCCGGATCACATCGCTGCGGATACACTTCTGGCTCCGGACTTTATAGGCGGCGGTCAGATAATTTATAACCGCGAAGATATCGAAAATATTTATTCCACCGGCAGAGGTTCAATCAAGTGCCGCGCAAAATATGTGCACGACAAATCTAGCAATTGTATAGACATAATAGAAATAGCGCCGACGACAACGGCGGAGGCTATAATTGACAAAGTTATAGACAGGGTGAAGGCCGGCACTATAAAAGAGATAAGCGATATAAGGGATGAAACAGATAAATCAGGCCTTAAAATAACAATAGATCTAAAACGCGGCACGGACCCTGACAAGCTTATGCAAAAGCTCTATAAAATGACGCCTCTGGAAGATACGTTTTCCTGCAATTTTAATGTCCTTATCGGAGGTATGCCAAAAGTACTTGGCGTCTGCGAACTTTTAAACGAATGGATTGCCTTTCGCACTGAGTGCGTTCGCAGAAGAGTATTTTTTAGCTTTAATAAAAACAAAGAAAAACTTCACCTGCTAAAGGGTCTCTCAAAAATCTTACTTGATATTGACAAGGCTGTAAGGATAGTTAGGGAGACCGATGAGGAAAAAGAAGTCGTTCCAAATCTGATGATAGGATTCCTAATAGACGAAGTCCAGGCCGAATATGTAGCTGACATAAAACTTCGTTATCTAAACAAAGAATATATTTTAAAGCGACTTGAGGACATAGAAAAACTCGAGGCGGAGATAGCCGATATGGGCGATATCCTCAATAGTAAAAATCGTGTAAAAAATATAATAATAGAAGAGCTTTCAGCTGTAGTTCAAAAGTATTCAAGCAAGAGAAGGAGCGAAATTCTCTATGATGTTGAATTAGAAGATGACGCGGAGCAGGAAGATATACAGGATTATCCTGTAACGCTTTTTTTCACTCATTCCGGATATTTTAAAAAGATCACGCCATTATCCCTTAGGATGAGCGGTGAACAAAAGCTTAAAGACGGAGATACAATGAAGACGGTGATTGAATCCTCTAACACAAAAGAGCTCTTATTTTTTACCGATCAATTTAAGGTATACAAATCGAGAGTATACGAGTTTAGTGATACCAAAGCAAGTGTCTTAGGCGATTATGTGCCCACAAAGCTCAATATGGATGAGGGCGAAAACGCGATCAATCTATCTGTTTTAGATGATTACTCCGGATATTTTTTATTCTTTTTTGAAAACGGTAAAGCTGCAAAGATCAATGCAAGCGTATATGAGACAAAGACAAACCGTAAGAAGCTGATAAAAGCATATTCGGATAAAAGCCCGATTGTGGATATAATATATATAAATCAGGACTGTGAGTTGGTTTTACAGTCAAGTTCTGGCCGGATACTCATTTTAAACACAGGAGCCTTAACTCCCAAAAACACAAAAGACATAATAGGAGTTGGCGTAATGTCTTTTAAAAAGGGTCAAAAACTAGCTGGTGTGCGCAAATTTTATGACGGTGAGTTTGAAAAACCAAATAAATACCGGACAAAAAATCTTCCGTCACGCGGTGCCATGCCATCTGATGATGATATGAAATCTGATCAGCTAACGCTAGAATAAAAACAAATCTTAAAAATCTAATTGCGGCAATACAGAATTAGAAAATAAAATAGGCCGTTCATGACGGAAAACCATCAGAACGGCTTATAATGTACGTCGGCTTGTGCATAACACCTGCCTACGCACAGTAGCGGTCGGCAGGCAAACGCAAATTAAAATATTTAAAATCTGAGCTTTAACCAACCGCTGGATATATGATATGCAAAAAAACTGCTTAAATACTTAATTTATATAATAAATTTTTGCCTTTTTTCTTGCAATAAATATACTTGTATGGTAAAATATTTTGGCATAAGAGCGATTGGAGGATCTTTAATTATGTCTGGTTTACAAATTGCAGCTGCTGTCATTATGATAATTTTGTCACTTGCCATCATCGTTATAGTTCTATTACAAAAGGACAGGCAGTCTAATCTTTCCGGCACTATCACCGGCGGTGATTCCTCTTTCTTTGACAAGACAAAGGGAAAGAGAAAAGAAGCTGCTATGGAAAATATAACAAAGATCTTGGCGGGGCTTTTCTTTTTACTTGCAATAGCCGCAGGGCTTATGCTTATATATGGATAAACAAATATAATTTAATAACACTGTGCGCTTCGAGCAAGCATCGGAGCGCATTTTTAAGAAAAAAACTTGACTTTATTTGTTAAATCATATATCATGTTTGAGTGCTTGCCCATAGATTTTAAAGAATTTTTCCGAAGCAAACATTAAATATGACCCATTAGCTCAGTTGGCAGAGCACTTGACTTTTAATCAAGGTGTCCGGCGTTCGAGTCGCCGATGGGTCACCAAATTAAAAACGCCAAGGCCTAAACCAGTATAAGGTTTTAGGCGTTTATTTTTTAAGTATCTTTTTTTCTTATATGACATGATAACCCGTGATTTTACGACGGGTGGGAACAAATTGTGAACAAACATTTGTTTGAATTGCTTAAAGAAGGTTAATAATTTTTTTTAAGTTATTCATTGTCAATACGTTTACATATTTCTATTTTAATTAACAATATTATCTGGCAGATTTTCCAAAATTAAAAAAATTTTTAAATCTTGTTTATAATATAATGTAATGTAATGAGTTATAATAGTAGTAAATATTGGAGGAAAAAAAAAAAAAAAGACATTATTATTAATATTGACTCTAGTTTTAGTATTATCACTTGCCGCCTGCGGAGGTAAAAACAGCGAAAACCCAGGCAATATTATCAGAGGCCTTGAAGAAGATGCCGGACAAGCAATGGACTCCCTGATCAACTGGATGAAAGACGGCAAATTCAGTTATGACTATACCATGACAAGTGAAGGACCAGAAGGTAAAGTCGATGGAAGCGGCAGTATGGCTATGGACGGAGATAAGCTGTCCGTATCAACCGAATTGACAGTCGACGGCAAGCTAGTTAAATCTCGATTTATTCAAAAAGACGATAAAACCTACGTTATTGACGAAGGCAGCAAAACAATCATGGAAATGGCACTTGGATTGG
>JAIRUF010000025.1 GCA_031254555.1 Oscillospiraceae bacterium
CATATAATCGCTCCGTCATAAACATTTATCCTCTCCTTGATTTTTTCAAGGCCTTCTTCAATGTTTATCGCCTCACATATTTGATATTTATCAGAGCGTTGGCACATTTTTGTGATCAAATTGACGGCGTTATGGCTGCTATATATGATCAACAGCCTTTTAGGCGGAAACAGTGACGCGTATATTTTTGTTGCAAGATAGGTCCACGCTACAATTATTACAGCGTCTATGACAGTGAGCAAGACAATTGGAAAAACATGGGCAAATCGCCGCGCGACAAGCGATATTTCAATGTATACAAGAAAGTTTACAAACAGCACTGAAAGGAACTGAGAATACACAACGTCAGACATTTTGTAATATCCAACCTTATACGCGCCAAACATTCTGGAAAAAAAGGTAAGCATCAACGCGTAAAGGGTTATCATAAGCCAGTTGCCTCTTCTAAAAAAGTTTATTTCCGGCTCTATGCCGTAATCATCATACCAGATATATGCAAAGGCAAAAGTCATAAGTATAAAAATAGAAAAAGACATGAAAAACATAATGGTCTTTTTAAACTCGTCATAATTCCTCATATATGGCTCCTTATTATTTAAATACTGAGGCGTGTCTTCAAACTCTGCCCTGTGCTTCATTTAGAGAAATTTTGTGCTGAAGCTTGTCTCGTTTAAAGCAAATAAAAGTTGTTATTTAACAATGCGGCCATCAAAGTGCTTCACAAAATTCTTCAAAACGATAGATGAATTGGTGTGTAAAGCTACTGCCTCTAATCCATATCATTGAAATGTTTATCCATTTTTTAGTTATGTTATTATACTCCATCAAGGTATAAACCGTCAACTTTCCTTTCCAAGTGACCTATTTCATGTCTTTCATGCTGCTTTCACACCCGCAGTAATTTTGCCTGTACAGTTTATATTTGCAGGACAGCTCGATTGATTTTTTAAATCCGTCTTTCTTTTTAAAGTCAGAGTACATAAACTTAACTCCGTAAATCTGTTCACATTCCTTACCTACTTGATTTAGCACCCGAGCACTTTTGTGCGGACTGACCGTAAGCGTTGTGCCAAAATAATCAAACTTCCCGGCCTTTGCCTCTGCTGCTGTTTTTTCAAGCCTTAGCCTGTAACAATGAAAACATCTCAGGCCTCCCTGAGGTTCATCCTCAAATTGTCTTTCCATCTCTTTAAATTTATCGGTGTCATAATCTGAGTCCATAAACTTAATTTCAACGTTATATCCAAGCTCTTTTATAAGTCTTATTTGCTCCGCTTTTCTCTTTTCATACTCTTCTTTCGGGAAAATATTGGGATTGTAATAGATGACAGTCACATCAAACCAATTGGCCACGTAACTTATCACATAACTGCTACAAGGCGCACAGCAGCTATGCAGCAGTAGTCTGGGCCTAGTCCCGGTCTTTTCTATATTATCAGTTATTTTTTCAAATTCATTTTGATAGTTTGGTTTTTCTATCATATGTTCACCCCTGTATATATATCTAATTAAAATCAGCCGTAAGATTTGCAAGTATATTTTTTCGTCTTAATAAAAGTCTCCAATCCAGCTATAGATTTAAGTTGTGCCTTTATATATTTCTGTTATAGATTTTGCCTTACTCAAAATTGCATCTCTTAAAATTGCGGGTTTTATGACTTTTATCATTCCTCCATATTGTAATATCCACGATATAAGCCCTTCGCTCATTGCCGCCCTGTGCCTTACAAAAAAGCTGCTCCTGTCATGGTACTTAATAATAACATCATTTCCAAACCTGTCAATAATATTGTCAATTAATTCATTTTTGCAGACCAGTTCCACATCTATTATTTCACCTGTGTACATATTAAAAACATTTTGGGCATATACGGCCGCGTCAAATTTACATGTAAAGTCCGATACTTCTGAAAAGTGCCTTGACTGCTCATTTAAAATTGTAACTTTTTTCATTCTATCAATCCTTAAATGCATAAGGTTTTCATATTTGGGGTTGTTGCCGACAAGGTAATAGTGGTCGTTTGACCATATTAAAACATATGGGTTAACGCAGAGTTCTTTTTCCTCTCTCTTAACTTCCCTTTCACTGCCAACACTGTGTTTTATATAAACAAGCTCTACCTTTTTCTGTCCGGATATTGCCCTATTAAGCACGTCAATATTGTAATAAATCTCTTCATTGACGCACTTGACGCGATTATCTATGTATATCTGACTCTCCAGCATCTCTTTCTGCGAGTTGCTGACCTGTTTATTTATTTTTTCAACAAGCTCTTTTGTTTTTTTATGCGTTATAAATTTAGCGGACTGCACGGCGTCAATTAAAAGCCTTATCTCTGCAAGCTCATAGTCCCGCTGTCCTAAAAAATAGCCTTTTTTGTGGTTCCTTACAAAAATTATATCCATTCCATACTCTTGCAGGGTCTCAATATCAGCGTATATTGACTTGCGCTCAGCAGTTATTCCATAGTTTTTTTCAAGCTCGCAGCAAAGCTCATTTGCAGTTAGTATATTTTCCTCATCAGTTTTGGAGATAAATATATCCATTAAATAAAGTATTTTAAGTTTAGCGCTCGATTTTCCCCCCATACATAAGAACTCCTTTTACCAAATTTTTCCTTTAATATTATTTTAATATAAAAAACCGGGCATGTCTATCATTTCACAACACTTAGTTCTGGGCAGGAAGAAAAACCACAGATTACTGATCATTTCAATAAAGATGTTTAGATCTATTGCCGTTTTCTAAATTATTTGCACAATGAAATCATATGTATTCATAGGTGGATCAATATTTTTTAATGGTAAAGGAGGATGTCCGATGATGGAATCAATGAATACGAAAAAAAGCTTTAGGCGCTTTCAGTTGAAAGCAATGGGTTTTACCGCGATTTTGATAGGGCCTGTTGTTCTATTCGCAACAACTGTGATATATCACTTGCCGTTTCCAAGTTCAATATCGGAAACCGCGACGATAGCCAACAGAACCGATGCGATACTTCCGTTCTGTCTGGGTGCATTGTCTTTGTTTTCCCTTACTTATGCAATAGCACATGCATATGAAAGAATAGACAAGATACTGATGACCGGCATGTTTTCCGGATTTACGGCCGTGGCGCTGCAAATGTGCAAGTCACCATATATTGAGTCCGAACAAGTGGGAGTTTTAGGCTTATCACCGGACACATCAAATATTCTGCATTGCAGCGGAGCAGTCATTGGGTTTGGATGCATGATTTTATGGATCATGCTGTGCTTCACAAAATCAGACAAAACAAGGGCTGCGCAGACAAAAGAAAAGCGGTTACGTGACACCTGTTATTTTTGGCTTGGCACGATCATGGTGCTCTCCTTGTGCATGTTTATTTATAATTCAATCGGATGGTTGGGCAATGAATTTCCGGTTGTGTTTGTGACGGAATGCCTCATGCTCACTTTTGGAGGCATTGCCTGTTTGATAAAAGGGGGATTGTTTTTTACAGACAAAAGCGAAGGTAAATTCGTTGCAGATGAACGAAGCCGTAATAAAAAGTTAGAGGATATTCTCTCTTAGACGCGATATCGCCATATAATAATTTTTTATAGAAGCGGCACGTTCCCAGTCGTTTTTCTATACAAAAAAGGCAACCTTGCAAAAAGCAAAGCTGCCTTTTTCTGTCTTATAGCATATTGAATAACATTTTACATTTACATTGACGGGATAAACGTTACATTGGTGGCGTTAGCGCCATAGTAGTTTATCGTGCCGTTCTGGCCGCTGGTTGTGTTTGCTGCTGTACCCAATGACAAGATGTCACCCGCCGCAACGGGAACAGTCATTGTCACCCATGAATTAGCGGTCCTCTGTGTCATTATCCCAACAACTTGGTTATCTACATTCACGTTAAATTGTACAGGGGCAAGATTCTGGCTATTCAATGTTATCGTGTAGTAGCCGTTGCCCGGTGCCGTGAGTGTACTTCCATACGTTGCCACTGTTGGGCTAACCGCAGCGGGGAAGAAACTTGGATTTTGGCTTGACATGGAAGCCTGAACCTGAGAAGAGCTGTAGTTCGGAACCAAGTTCGGGGCGGTAGCTCCGGTGGCCCCTGTTGCGCCCGTAGCTCCTGTTGCGCCTGTCGGTCCTGCTGCACGTACACCGGTGTCCACGCCGTCCAACGTCCAGTTTCCGGTTGTGGGATCAATCGCCATCACAGGTTCTGGTCCCGTGGCTCCTGTTGTGCCCACGCCTGTTGCCCCGGTGTCTCCGGTGGCGCCAGTTGCGCCAGTTGCGCCGGTGGCTCCTGTTGCTCCCGCGCCCGTTGGACCGGTGGCACCGGTGGCACCTGTCGGGCCTGTTGCACCGGCAGCTCCGGTTGCGCCTGTTGCACCGGTTGCTCCCACGCCTGTTGGA
>JAIRUF010000033.1 GCA_031254555.1 Oscillospiraceae bacterium
CTATAACTCGATAAGAGACAAAACTGACCCATGTGCCAAAATCATGTCTGTCGTTAAGGCTGACGCTTATGGACATGGGGCATTGTCTGTAGCCCATGAGCTGCACAACGCAGGCACAGATTGGTTTGCTGTGTCCAATTTAGACGAGGCGCTGGAGCTGAGAAGAGGAGGTATAACATCACCGATTTTAATATTTGGATACACCCCTGTAGAACATGCAAAACTTTTATCTTTTAACAATATTTCCCAAACTGTTTTTGATTTAAATTATGGTCTGCAACTTGCAAAAGCTGCAAAAGACTGTGATGTTTGTATAAATGTACATATTAAAATTGACACGGGTATGTCCCGTCTTGGATTTTTCTATCATGACAATATAAGAGACACTGGGGCTTTGGACGAAATTGAACAGGTATTAAGCATCGGCAATCTTTTTGCACAAGGAATTTACACACATTTTTCAAAGGCTGACGATCCGCAAGAAGGAGAACTTTTTACAAGGCTGCAGTTTGATTTATTTCTGGATGCGGTGAACAGGCTCAACTCACGGGGAATCCGTTTTGAATACAGGCACTGCTGCAATTCCGCCGCCATTGTACAATACAGGGAAATGCATCTTGATATGGTAAGGCCGGGCCTGATACTTTACGGCCTGCATCCATCGAAGCAAACTGAGAGCCAGATAAGCTTAAAACCTGTCATGGAACTTAAAACCATAGTTTCTATGATAAAGGACATACCTGCGGGAACCCCGGTAAGTTACGGCGGAACTTTTGTTCCAAGCAAAGACATTCGGGTTGCCACTGTACCTATCGGATATGCTGACGGTTACAGCCGCGGATTGTCAAAGACCGGGCACATGCTTATAGGCGGACACAGCGCACCTGTGATCGGCAGGGTGTGTATGGATCAAACGCTCCTTGACATCACCGGCATCCCCGGTGTTGAATGCGGTATGCCGGTTACGGTTTTCGGTAAAAGCTGCGGCAAGTCTCTTCCGGCAGACGAGCTTGCACTTAAACTTTCAACCATAAATTATGAAATAGTATGCAGCGTCAGCAGACGCGTTCCCAGGATCTATATTAAAGATAGTGTAACATAAAGACCCATACAAATTTGATTGTGTTCCGCCCTTTTGGTGAGTTCTGACTCTATCAGACGTATAGAGAGCAGCCAAATCATTTTACGATTATGTTATCACAGATCTTAAAAATAATTTACGTCATAAATTATTTACATTAAAGAGGTGTTTTAAATGAAGGCCAGTGAAAGCAGCAGCAATTATATAGGCAAGGTCCGCGAGTGTACTAACTACGCTGTTAGAAATATTAAGAATCTGTCAAAAGAAGGATATATTGAATCGCGGGGAGCCGGAAGCAAGGCAGAGGCGGGGATCCAAAAAAAGCTTCAATCTGAACTGGAGTCATTTTCTGATTCTGTCAAATTTGAATCATTTTCCGCAAAGACAAAGACAGGGATGATCACAAATATTTTTCTTCTAAGTTTCATTGTTTTATCATCTTTTTCTCTTATTGCCTCAACCTTTATCACAGGCGCATTTCTTCTTGTCAGTATTGTTTTATCAATTCTTGCGCTCATTTCGATAACCGGTGTATTCGGCGGGTTTGCAAAGTCAAAGCAGAGCGCCAATATATTCGCAAAGAGGGACTCTAGGGGGGTCACGACCCGCAGGGTTATTTTTTGCGCAAACTCTGACGCGCCTTACAGGCGCTACTTTTCAAAAAGGGCGGAACTGATATTAAAAGCCTCCTGCGCCGTGGGCTCTGCCCTGCAATTGGTCTACGCCGTTTATATTATATTTTTGGCCTATAACCATTTCGGATTCGGCAGATTTATGACTACAGTAAATGAATATCAGGATATGATCGGACTGCCGCCGATAGTCCCTATTCTGCCATATATTTTGAGTGTATTTACACTGTTCGCAATAGCGCTTATGTTCGTTGTAAACTATACCTGTACAACCCGCGGAGTTGTTGACAATCTAGTCGGATGCTATACTTGCACGGGTGCAATGCGTTACCTATCCGAGCTTGATATAAAACTTGACCACACAGAGGTGTGCGTGCTTATTACAGGAGCTAAAAACGCCGATCTTGCAGGGGCCACGGCATATGTTCAAACAAACGGAGATGAAAGTAAAAATTTGGACACCTTGATTGTATGTGTAGATAACATAAAAGATCCGGAGTCTATCGGCGTTCTGGGCGGGACTTCAAAGGGTGTAAAGGACGTTAAATCAGCCGCTGGAAATGCCGGTATCACCCTGCGCGGAGCTAAGGCAAAATATTTAAGCAGCGACGTTAAAGCTTTTTCAAAGGCCGGTATAAACTCAGCCCTTATAACCACATTGCCGGACATGGCCCCGGCGTATTTCCAGACAACCCTTGACAATGACGATCTTCTCAACCCAAAAGCCACAGAGCCTGTAATTAATATTTTGCTGGAATCAGCTTATTTGATGGACTCTAAAAAATAGAATAAAAGCCGGCCGGCACATAATCTTCGGCAGACTTTTATTTAAACGCACAGATTCAAGCTAACTAAAATATTCTTTAAAACAAAACAGAGCGGACAAAGAGGGCACATCTGTGCCCTCTTAAAAATTTATCTTTTGATCAAAGGCGCTACGTTTTGAACAGCTTTGACAATTCCTTTAAAAAATTTAACTGCGCTGTCCTTTAGCTTACCGCCGTTTAGAAGAACTATAAATGAGTCCAGCATATCATCGCTGATAGCCCCAGAACTTACCGATACCAATTTTATAAGCGGCATGTGCAATACCGTGTCACAGGCCACTGACAAAAGATACTCATCATCTGAGAAAATCACTCCCATTGCCTTTTTGATAATCCTGGCCGCCCTGCCTCCCCATTTGGTATTTACAGCGTCTGCCAGAATATCCTCTTTTGTGAATTCCCTTCCCTGCACAGTGTCAAACGCGTCAAGATAATAGTCCAAAAGGAGTTCAAATTCTTCTGCCGGAGCGTCTTTAACGTCCCCATTATAGTAAGACGGCGTCATGCGGCTATAGTCCCTCTCACTTGACGTACTGTCAAACGAGTCTACATAAACTGTCGCCTTCTCTCTTATATCCGCGCTTGAGGCGCCTGCAAGTATTGTATATTCCCCTGACTCAACGCACCATTTTTTTAATTTCATACTGTAATACTCAAACGCGCTGCGGTCAAGCACAACCGTTACCTCTTTTTTCTCCCCTGGCTTTAGTCTGACTTTTTGGAATCCCTTAAGCTCCTTTTGCGGCCTGAACACCTTGGTGTCTCCCCTTGAGACATATATCTGGACAATTTCCTGACCTGCCGCTTTTCCGGTATTCTCCACCGTTACCTTTACCTCGAGTGAATCCTGCGCACTTATATTGTCATGGTTTAGCATCATATCCGAATATTTAAAAGTTGTGTATGACAAGCCGTGTCCAAACGGGAATAAAACAGGGATTTTTGCCTTTTCAAAATACCTGTAACCCACATAGATACTCTCCCTGTACTGGAGGTTGTGAGATTCATTGGGATAATAATAGTCACTGGCCGGCATATCCTCAAACGACATGGGATAACTCTCCGGCAGTTTGCCGCACGGGACCACATCTCCCACGAGGATATCCGCAATTGCAGGGCCGCCGTTTTCACCTATTAAGTATGACTGCAATATGGCTTTTACCTTGTCGTGCCATGGCATCTCAAGATTGTACCCGCTGGACAGTACGACGACGACATTGTGATTGACTTTGCACACCTCTTCAATAAGAGTGGTTTGGGCCAAGTTTAACTTCATGTCTTTTCTGTCAAGTCCTTCGCCTATCTCCGCCTGGGTTGATCCTGCAAATATGATCGCGGTATTGGCCGATGACGCTATTTTTACCGCCTCTTGTATGAGTTCGGATCTGGGCTGTATGTCGTGTTTTTCATACCCTTTTGCAAATTGAACTGACGGAATTTTTTCTTTTAATGTGTCATATGCGTTTTCAATCTTATATGCGTTTACCTTTGAACTGCCCATCCCCTGATATACAGGATCCACGGCAAATGTTCCTATGACCGCTATTTCAAAGCCCTTATTAACAGGCAAAAGCTTATCCTGGTTTTTAAGCAGTACCACAGAGTTTTGGGCTATCTTGCGGGCAAGACTATGGTGTTTTTCCCGGTCAAATTTAAAGGACTTTAACTCCTCAAGGTTTTTCTCACTTTTACCGATAAGGTCTAAAACTCTGCCTGCGCTCTTATCCACAGTGTCAAGAGTAACCTCATTCTCACGGTATGCCTTTGCTATCTTATATACATTTACATATCCGGAAGCGGGCATTTCAAGGTCAAGCCCTGCGTTGAGCGATTTGACCCTGTCAACCACAGCTGTCCAGTCGCTTAACACCAGACCTTTAAATCCCCACTCATCCCGCAGGATCTGATTTTGAAGAAATTCATTCTCGGTGCAATACACTCCGTTAATTTTGTTGTACGCGGTCATGACAGTCCACGGACGCGATTTTTTAACCGCTATTTCAAATCCCCTTAAATATATTTCGCGAAGCGCTCTTTCGTCCACCAGTGAATTTGCCACAAATCTGCGGACTTCCGTGCTGTTTGCGGCAAAGTGCTTAAGCGATGTCCCCACATTTTTTTCCTGGACACCGTTTATCAGGCTTGCCGCAAGTTCGCCCGCCAGCACCGGATCCTCGGAAAAATACTCAAAGTTCCTTCCGCACAGCGGCGACCGCTTTATGTTGATTCCCGGCCCAAGCAAAACCGACACCTTCTCCTGTATACACTCATCCCCGAGGGCGTTTCCCATCTCACGGATTAAGTCCCTGTCCCACGTGCAAGACAATGCGCAGGCGGTAGGGAAACAGGTTGAGCTTATTGACCCCGCGTTTATGTATTCGCCTTTAGAAATTTTCCTAAGCCCATGGGGCCCGTCCGTTAACATTATGTTCGGCATGCCAAATTGAGGCAGCGCGTTTAAGTGCCAAAAATCTTTTCCGGTGAGCAATCGAGCTTTCTCTCTGATCGTAAGCTTTGAAACTAAATGTTCGTATTTCATACCTTTCCTCCTCAAAAAGTTAAAAACCGTAAAAATCCAGCCATCTTATACAAAGGCTGAACCAGCAAGATGTCAGCTTATTGTCTCCCTTTAAAACCTCACCTTTTTCTGTGTCGGCAAGACTCTGACCGTGCTCTCCATATGGGAAAAAGTGAAGTTCAACCGGAGCATCCAATGCCATGACAGCCTTTGCCAGTTCATATGATTTGGTGTGCTTTATAAGTTTGTCGCCAAATGAATGCCAGATAAATGCCGGCGGAAAACTGACTTCACGGTCAATTTTAAAATCAAAGTATGACAGCAGGCTAAACTCGCCGTTTAAGTCGTCATACTCATCAACCAAGTTTACCGCAGGATATCCCAGAATAACTGCATTGGGTCTGCTTGACAGCCGCTCTATAGGGTCGCTGTTACCGGCATCGCCGTCATCTGCGCAAAAGGCCGTTCTAAAAGCTAAGTTTCCTCCTGCGGAAAATCCCATAACCGATATTTTTTGCGGATCAAAACCAAAGGATTCGCAGTTATAGCGAAGATATCTAACCGCCCTTTTAGCGTCTTTTAGTATATCATCCCTGTCATAAGGGATAAGCCTGTAGTCCAGAATTGCCGCATGACGGCCGGACTCGTTTATTTTTTTTGCTATATTGTCGCTCTCATACACTGACTTATACTTGTAAGCGCCGCCTGCCATTATCAACACGCAGCTTTCAGCGTTTTTATCGTCTGATCTAAAAAATGTAATGGACGGGGCAGCCTGACCTTTTTGCACGTCAAACTTTGGTGCTCCCGTGTCCCACAGGGGCAGCTGATTATATTTTGACAGCATTTCAGCCCACTGTTTGTTCCTTAGTTTAGCCTTAGAATCAGTTATCATTTTGCTCACTCCAACAGTCTTAAGTAAATGCAAAAACCCACCAGAAGTTCCATGTTACACGTATTTGGCGCACACAAAACCTGACACGGATTTGTCCCCCATATCTTTATTCCCGGGAAATTTAATCGGGCCAAATTTTATTATACCCAAAATACCTCTAACTTTAATCCTCTATATCTTTAGAGTCAAGCAGGTCAACTGTTTCATCCTGGCTTAGATCCTCTACTTTTTTAAGTTTTTTACGTATAATGGTGTTCCTGTGCTGGGCATCCTCCAGTGTTTTCCCGGCCTCCGCTATCTTCCTGCTGGCTTTTTCCAAAACGTCGCCAAACATCTCATATTGTGCTTTGGCAACACTTAACAATTGCCGGACTTCATTTGCCTTTTCGTTTATCGCAATTGAACGAAATCCCATTGCTATAGAATTCAACAGCGCTGTTATTGTTGTGGGCCCCGCAATTACTATATTGTATTCAGACTGCAGCTTTTCAAGAATACCGCTTCGCGAAGAGGCAATTTCAGCGTACAGCCCTTCCGTTGCCAAATACATTATGGCAAACGGAGTGGTATATGGTTCGTTTATATATTCCTTTATACTCTTAGCTTCAAGTTTAATAATATCCTCAAGCTCTTTGCGAGCCTTTTCAAGCGCTTGTACGTCTGCCTTGTCCGCCGCTTCACACAGCCTTATGTAGCTTTCCATCGGGAATTTAGAGTCTATGGGCAGATATGTAAGCTTGCCCGCGTCATCGCTTGACGGTATTTTAATGGCAAATTCAATGCGTTTGGGCGACCCCGGTTTTGTCGCAAAGTTTTTTTCATACATTCCTGGTATGGTTTGATCCAGTATGCTCTGGAGCAAAACCTCAGCCCAAGTACCCCTGGCCTTAACGTTCGTTAAAACTCTGTTAAGCGCCGTTACATTGTCTGTAACTCCTGCTGAAAGCTCCTTCATCTCACCCAATGACTTGTATACGTTCTCCAGTTGATCCGACACGGTTTTAAACGAACTTTCAAGTCTTGATGTGAGCGTGGTTGTCAACTTTTCATCGACAGTGCTCCTCATTTGGTCCAGCTTTTTTTCGTTGCTATCCTGCATCTTTGATATTGATTCTTTTATGATATTGCTCTGCTTTTCACTTTGCTGTGCGTTGATTTCCCAAAGGTCCGACAGGGAGCGTGATATTTTTTCAGACAGGTTTATCTGCTGCTCGTAACCAGACTTGGTCATTTCAGCCATTTTAAGTGATATATCGTTTAAGTTTTTTGCCGTTTCATCCCTCATCATTTTTTGATAATTTCCTGTATCCAGTCTTGAGCGCTGAAATTCATCCCCAATCCCGCGCGACAATTCATCAAGGCTATTTTTAAGGTCACGAGTGCCCCTGGAGCCATGCATTTTTTGCAGAGACAACAAGGTGATTACCGCAATTATGTTGAGGATAACACTAATTGATATGAGCATTACCGATATATATTCCAGTTTGATTACCGCCTTATTACTATTTTTTATATGCTAACTAAGTATAACATAATCATTATTATATATTCTATATAAAACATGTAAAAGTTTACAATTTTTTATTTTATATGGTATAATTTTGAGTGTTCATCAAGTGTGTGCGGCACTTTGGTTTTTTTGCCGCATATACGGCAAATAATATATAAAGATTATTTTGCTTAAAAGGAGAATTCTGATGCGCAGACGTATTATGGCTTCGATTTTAATTGCGGTGCTGTTTACCGCTTTGTTTTCGTCGTGTAAAAGCAGTGCTGCGCCCGACATAATACGCACACCTATTGACAGTAATCCCCAAAGCCTTGATCCGCAGATAGCTGTGGGCCGCCCTGCAAATATAACTATATCCAACTGTTTTGAGGGGCTTGTAACAATAGACGGCTCAAACAAAATAGCCCCAGGAGTAGCGAAGAGCTGGAGCGTCTCGCCGGACAATCTTACCTATACCTTCAAGTTGCGAAAAGACGCCAAGTGGAAACTTCCAAAGGGACTGGAGGACACTTTGGGCGAGGGATATGAGGAGAGTTTTGATACGCGCGTAACCGCTCGTGATTTTGCCTTTGCATTTGCGCGGGCACTGGACCCCGTCACAAATTCTCCAAACGCCGTATCGCTTTATGCAATCAAGAACGCCAAAGCAATAAACTCCGGCTCCAAGAACAAGTCAACGCTGGGCGTTAAGGCCGTTGATGATTATACCCTTAAGATAACGCTTCAACATCCCAGCGCTAATTTTTTATTTGCCTTAACAGCTCCCATAGCTATGCCTTGCAATGAGGTATTTTTTGAGAGCACCTCCGGCCGTTATGGGCTTTCCGCTAAAACTCTCATCTACAACGGCCCTTTCTATATAGGCAACTGGGATGAAAAATTAGTGATCTCGCTTACCAAAAGCGACGTCTACTCCGGCAACAATGAAGTGAGGCCTGACGGAATACGCCTTTTAATTGACAGTGACAAGTCTTCATATTATTCCAAACTTACAAGCGACGGCGGATATGACTTTGTCTATTTATCCGCATCCGATTTTGCGTCCGTTAAAACAAATAAAGATATAATGGTGCAGGAGTATCCAAACTCCGTGTGGGGGATTTGCTTTAACGCTTCCGACACAACAATTACCGGCGATTTGAGATTGGCTCTTTGCAACTCTATAAACGACAACGCATTTGCCGACGTGTCGCCTAAAAGCTCTTCCGGCATTGTTCCCCCTGCGTGCTTGCTCACCTCAGGAACATCATACCGCTCAAAGGCAGGTCAAATCGCTTTACCGCCTTTTAACACATCAAAGGCAAATAAATATTGGAGTAATTATTTGGCGTACAGGGAGAAAAACGGACAGCCCGATGAAATATCCATATCTATGCTGTGCGTTGAAGAACATCAAAATATGCTTAAACGTTTGGTGCAGGAGTGGCAAAAAATATTTGGTATATCCTTTTCTGTAAGCATTGTCGCTGTGCCGCAGGACGAACTATACAGCAAGGTTCAAAGCGGAAGTTATGAACTTGCCTTTGCGCCTATTTTGGCTGAAGATCTGCTGGCAACTGACTTTTTAAGCAGCTTTTACAGCGATGCCTACGGTAATATGCCGCACTATTCATCCTCAAGTTACAACGCTATAATAGACAATATAAGGACGGCTGCCTCCTCTGATAAACTGCTTTCACTTTGTAAAAACGCGGAATCACATCTAATTCAAAACGCGGTTATTTATCCGGTCTTTTATGAAAACAGTTATATTTTGGTTAGAAAAAACTTGGATGGGCTTTACATCTATCCCACGGCCAGCAACATAATTTTTAAAAGCGCAAAGCATAAATAAACTTTTTATCATTGATATAACAAAAAGCAAGAGCTTCATTTAAAGAT
>JAIRUF010000038.1 GCA_031254555.1 Oscillospiraceae bacterium
ATACAGCCTAAGGATTATTTCCGAGTCCTTTTTCGTGAAATCCGCGTCGCGCTGCTCTGCGGTATTGTGCTTGCGGTCGCGAATTTCGGGCGCATGATCCTGTTCAGTTCCTCAGGCAATTTCACCGTGTTCTTTGTGGTATCAGCCACCTTGCTGTGTGCGATCGTCGTCTCTAAGTCAATCGGATGCACGCTGCCGATTCTCGCCAAGATGCTGCATCTCGATCCAGCGCTTATGGCCGGCCCCATGATTACCACCATCGTTGACATGATTACACTGCTGATTTATTTCTGGCTGGCGAACGTGTTTTTGATGGGACGTTAGACAGTAATTTTAAATAGTTAAATCAATCAAACGAGAATAGGCAAGAGGGAGTAACAGCGCTAAAAGAGCACGCAAGCTTCTAATAGCGGGAGGATACAGAAAATGCAATTTTATTATAATATGATATTTTTTAAGACTTATTATTAAAGAGGGTTGTATAAGATGAGCACCATAATATACTTTTCAGGCACAGGCAACTCATACCATATCGCCAAGAAAATATCTCAGCATCAAAATGCAAAGCTTATATCCGCCTCTGATTTTGAGGGTACAAGCATCAGCGATGATACGATAGGTATAGTGACGCCTGTCTATTGCGGCGGACTTCCTCCGATAATGTATGATTTTCTCAAAAGGGTAATACTGAGGAGCAGGTATATTTGGGCAATAGCAGCAAGCGGCGGAACGGTGGGAAATGCGTTTGAAACTATAAATGACATACTGCAGTATAACGAGGGAAAACTTCGCTTTGCGGAAATGATTTTAATGCCGGATAACAGCATACTTACAAGACCCAAAAAAGAGGATACGCTATCGGCGCTTGAAAACGAGGAGCGGTTGGTAAATGAAATCATACCGTACATAGACGCCAAAACAGAAAATGAATACCCGGTGGAGAAATTTTTGGGCAAAACAAGCAAGGTTCAATGGATGTCAATGAAATGGGTATTTAGGTGTAACGATAAGAGGGTAGACAAAAAAACGTGCACAGACTGTGGAATTTGCGTTGATATATGTCCGCTTGAAAATATAAACAGTACAAACAATAAAATTAAGATAGGTAAAAACTGCACCAACTGTTTTGCGTGCATTCATTGGTGCCCAACCAAAAGTATAAGGGCCGGCTTTATAAAAGCGGGCGACAGATTTAAATATACACATCCGGATGTAAATGCAACTGAATTATTTAAAAAGAAAAAAGCAATAAAGGGCGTTTGATTCCGCCCTTTATTGCTTTTCATATTAAATTAGAAATTTGATCCCATTGGGTCCTGCGGGTCTTTAGAGTTAGAGTTCTTGCCTTTTTTCTTTTTAGAACCGCCTTGGTTTTCCTGTGTAACAGAATTATCCATATCAGGATGCTGTATTTGGTTGTTGTTGCTGCCGCTGTTTTTCTTTTTATTTTTGCCCATTAAATAATACACCTCTTTTAAATAGATACAGCATAAAATATTTAGCTGACAATTCTATTATTGCACCGCTTACAGTGTATATTCCAAAATTATTTATGTATTCTTGGAATATACAAATAATTGGATAAACCTACTTTACATAAAATACAATATAAAGTAAAATAAAGGAAATAATAATGTGGCTTAGTATGTCCGTGCGGCCATGTTAAAAAACCGTGCACGGCGGGGAGATGGAAATTCTTATGCTTGTATATAAAAGAGTGTTGTTAAAACTAAGCGGAGAAGTACTTGCAGGGGACAAGTCCAGCGGAATTGATTTTGAAACAGTTGTCAAAATTTGTTCAGCCATAAAAGAGTGCCACAGTCTTGGTGCCAAAATTGGCATAGTTGTAGGAGGAGGAAATTTTTGGAGAGGGCGTTCCAGCGGCGATATGGACAGAACAAGGGCGGATCATATCGGCATGCTTGCCACTGTTATGAACTCGCTTGCCTTAGCTGACGCTTTTGAGCAGCTTGATGTGCCTGCAAGAGTGCAGACAGCCATTGCAATGCAGCAAGTGGCAGAACCTTATATCCGAAATAAGGCGATGACGCATCTTGAAAAGGGCAGAGTGGTTGTGTTTGGTTGCGGAACCGGAAATCCGTTTTTTACAACGGATACAGCGGCGGCTCTTCGTGCGGCCGAGATAGATGCTGATATAATTTTTAAGGCAACTAATGTAGACGGTATATATGATAAAGACCCCAATAAATATAAAGACGCGGTTAAATATGACAATATTACGCATACAGAAATACTAAAAAGCAGCCTTAATGTTATGGATAGTACAGCGGCATCTTTATGCAGGGACAACAATATACCAATACTGGTTTTTGACTTAACTGACCCCATGAATATCTTAAGGGCGATGAAGGGCGAAAATGTGGGAACAATAGTTGTTGAATAATGGAAACAAAATAAAAAATAATAGTATAGAATTCATTGAAAAAAGGAGAATAGTTTATGGACGCTATATTTGAAAAAGCTAATGAAAAAATGGAAAAATCCATAAATGCTTTAAAAAATGATTATGCCGCCGTGAGGGCGGGACGTGCAAACGCCAATGTTTTGGATAAAATAATGGTTGATTATTACGGCACTCCGACTCACATCAATCAAATGGCCGCGGTTTCTATAGCGGAGGCAAGAATACTTGTGATTCAGCCTTGGGACGTGTCCACCCTGCATCCTATTGAAAAAGCTATACAGATATCAGATATAGGTATTAACCCACAGAATGACGGCAAGGTGATACGCCTTATGTTTCCACAGCTGACGGAAGACCGGCGTAAAGAGATAGTAAAAGAGATATCAAAAAGGGCCGAGGATGCAAAGGTATCTGTACGATCAATAAGAAGAGATTGCATAGAAAGCCTAAAATCATTAAAAAAGAAATCTGAAATAACAGAGGATGACTTAAAAGACGGTGAAACCAAACTGCAAAAAATAACTGATAAATTTATTAATAATATAGAAGAAATACTTAAAGCTAAGGAAAAGGAGATCATGGAGATCTAGTACATTATTCATCGGGAGTGCAAGGCGCTGCAATACGAAAGATAATGAATTTATATAGTGGAGGTAACACTAATGGCAAATCTTCCTAAAAAAGAACAGTTTCCAAGGCATATAGGTGTAGTTATGGACGGCAACGGCCGTTGGGCAAAAAAGAATAATTTACGCAGAACAGACGGGCATCGCGAAGGTGCGAAGGTATTCCGCAAAATAAGCGACTATGCAAACAAAATAGGCATAGAGTGTATTACATTCTATACTTTTTCTACAGAGAATTGGAGACGTCCGCTTGAAGAGGTCGAAATCCTTATGGATATTTTCAGGGAGTATCTTTTAAAAGCTGATGATCACAGAGAAAAAAATGAGAAAAAGGGATATTGCCTGCGTTTTATAGGTGATTTGGAGGCTATACCGTCTGATTTACGGGAGCTTATGAGAAACGCTCAACAGGAAATATTGCCGACTACTAAGACCATAGTCAACGTTGCGCTTAACTATGGAGGATGGCAGGAAATACAACACAGTGTAAAACAAATAGCTCATAAAGTGGCGAGCGGCGAGCTTGACCCTGATAAAATCACAATAGAAGATATAGAAAAAGGGCTGTATACAGCGAATTATCCTGATGTTGACCTGATAATCAGGCCAAGCGGTGAATACCGTATATCTAACTTTTTAACTTGGCAGTCAGCTTATGCTGAACTGTGGTTTTCAAATGTGCTTTGGCCGGACTTTCAAACAGATGATCTTGACAGTGCAATAATAGATTTTGCAAACCGTAAAAGGCGTTTCGGAAGATCAGAATAAGTTTAATTAATGTGCCGCAAGGAGTTTTGTTATGAGAGAGCGGGTTATTTCCGGCATACTGATCATAGTTATTATGATATCTGTGTTCATAGGGATATATACTCCCGTATTCGGTATATTTTTCGCAGTGCTGTCAGCAATGGCAGCATTTGAAATATTGCGGGTAGCAAAAGTTGAAAGTAAGGGGACAAAAGTTTTAAGCACAGCATTTGCATTTATAGTCCCGATTTATATCGAATACGGTTTTGTAATTCCACTAGAAGTATTGGTTTTGGTTTATATATTGGCTCAATTGATTGTAATGCTTAAAAATCATGAAAAGACAAAGTTTGAACACGTGGCGGTTTCTCTCTACGCGGGAATTTTTATACCTTTCTGTTTTGCCACGTTCATACTCATACGTGACCTTTATAAAGTATATCCGCAGGAAATTGAAAAAAAGTATGCGTTATTTTTAATAATTATTGGCATGTGCTGCTCATGGCTTACCGATACGTTTGCATATTTTGTTGGAGTAAAATTCGGAAAGCATAAAATGACGCCGGTTATAAGCCCGAAAAAATCCATCGAGGGGGCAGTCGGCGGGCTTGTTATATGCCTTATATTAAATCTGGTAATATTATATATGTTCAATACATATATTTTTGATTCCGGCCATTTAAACTATTGGGTGTTTATACCAATTTCACTGCTCCTTTCAATATCTAGCATGTTCGGTGATCTTGTAGCCTCTGTTATAAAGAGGAATTACGGGGCCAAGGATTACGGCAACCTGATTCCGGGGCATGGCGGCATAATGGACA
>JAIRUF010000093.1 GCA_031254555.1 Oscillospiraceae bacterium
CCAACCCGTTCAATGTCCGCCGTACGAATACATTTTTGGCAGGTAGTGACCCTTTTGCCGGGGGGAGAGATCTCACCCGTAAAGTACTTTTTCATTGGCGCCATACCGGAATTTATTAAAAGCAGGCTTTTGTCCCCCTGCGGTACAAGCGAGAAGCTCTCCAAACGCTTATGACCCCGGCTTTCAAAAAAGTTTAAAAACTTATCTCTTAATTCATTTAGTCCTGTCCATTCCATATATTTTCTCTCCAGTTTTCTTAAATGAATTGCCAGCATAAGTGCGGCAAAGCCTGCTTTGCCGCACCCCTTTATCATGGATAATTTTACTATTTTTAACGGCCTTTGTCAACTTGTACACATACAGGCAGAGCTTCAAAGCCAAAGAACATAATAATATTTTTTAAGATACACAAAACCTAAATTTGCACCTTTATTTCCACATCTTTGTCCGCGCTGTTTTAACGTTATTTGGCCCCTGTTATATTTTCCGCAATCTTCTTAAACACAGGCGCACAGTCATAACTGCCGCTTACACCCTGCTCACGCATCACGGCAACTGCATACTTTGGATTTTCAGCCGGGAAGTAACCCACAAACCACGAGTTATAAACTTCAACCCCGTTTTTAAACCAGCCGCTCTGGGCGGTGGCCGTTTTTCCGCAGGCGCTCACATTGTCAGGCCTGGCCTTTTCTTTTTGGTTTATCACGAATTTAAGCATTTGCCCTACCTTCTCGGCCGTACTCCTGGACATTGCCCGCCGTCCCCCTTTTTGAGAAAAGGATTCTACAACTTCACGGTTTTTATCTATAGTTGCCTTAATCAGATACGGCTCGTTGTACACACCGCCGTTTGCTATGCAGGCAAAAGCTGACGCCATGTGCAAAGGCGTTGCCAGCAGCTTGCCCTGACCAAACGCTAGATTTGCTATGGCCGCCTGGGAGTTCAGCTCGCTTATTTTTGGCATACTTCCCTTTTCGCTCTGTACACCGGAAGCCAGTGTTACGCTTTTGGAAAATCCCATTTTATCCGCTATATTTAATAGGTTCTTTATATTTATTCTGTTTGCCAGTTCAATAAAATATGTGTTGCATGACACCGCCAATGCCTCTTCCATGTTAATTGTTCCGTGCACCTCTTTATTGTTGCATGAAAAGGTTGTATTATTTCTTACCGTGCTGCCTGTACACTCATGTTTAAAGTCTTTTGTAAAATTTCCGCTTTCGATGGCCGCTGACGCAACAATTGCCTTAAATGTTGACCCTACACTGTACGCAGTTAAACTGCGGTTTATAAGAGGAGAATCCTTGCTTTTAAGGCTTGCGCCAACATTGTTGGGATCATATTTTGGCCTGCTTGCCATTGCTTTTATCTCCCCTGTGCCTACCTCCACAACTACAGCGCTGCCTTTTGTCATTTTGTGGTTATCCATCGCCTGTTCTACTATTTTCTGAATATTTAAATCCAGTGTGAGCATTACTCCCTGCTTGACATTGTAATTTTCATTTCGCAGCTCAACTTGCGCTCCAGCTAAAAATCTGCCGAATGCGTCAACGGAAAAAGCTGCCATAAGCCTTCCCATATCTTTTGAGAGGTATTCATTATAACTTCGCTCAAGCCCGGTAACACCATCTCCGGCACTGTCTATATACCCTATGAGATGAGCGGCAGCCTGATTTGGTGAATACCTGTTTTTAACTGTCAATAGTTCCATATCCTTTCCTGTTCTCATCTCATATGGAATCGATACAATTGCAGGCAATCCATCACTTAAGTCCTTTGCCAAGTCTTCAAGTTCTTTGTCCGATATTACCCCTTTTAGCTCGGACAATGCCAGCGGAGTAGGCTTTATTGCCAACAGATATCTGTCCTGTGAGTTAACTATGGGTTTCATATTGCAGTCATAGAAGGTGCCCCTGGCATTGCTAACCGTTATGCTTCTTGTGTTCCCCTGAGCTGCACTTTGTTTGTATCCCTTTGAGTTTATACTTACAAGTTTTAATGTAAGACCGCTCAGTGATAGCATCATAACTAAAAAAAGCGCAATTGTCCTTTTATGCATTAAAACACCTCCAAACCTATTATTGGTTTTTCGGTGCTTTATAATTCTAAAATATTCTTTATTTATTAAATTAATATCTGATATAAAAACTCATTTTCCAAAAATCGACTGAGTGCGTCCTTCCAATGAGGCAGTCGGCCGAATCCGTTTTCATCAAGGCTTTTTTTGGATAGCCTTGAGTTTTTTGGCCGTGCAGCTTTTGCGCTGTACTCCTCGCTGCTTACTTTCTTTACCTCTATGTCAAATCCGCATTGCTGCACAATTTCCCGGGCAAAATCAGCAAAGCTGCAAAATCCCTCGTTGGTGGCGTGGTATATTCCATACTTCTCGCTGCAAACAATTTCACATATAAGCCCTGCCAAGTCCTTGGTGTATGTAGGAGAACCTATTTGGTCGTCTACTACACAGATACTGTCCCGCTCTTTTGCAAGTTTCAATATTGTTTTAACAAAGTTATTGCCATTTTCTCCAAACACCCAGGAAGTCCTTATTATAAAATGTTTTTTGCAGTGTTTGATAACGTTTTTTTCGCCTTCAAGCTTTGATTTGCCGTAAACATTGAGAGGGTTTGTCTGTGAAAAGGTTTCGTACGGCTGCTCACCGTCCCCCGGAAAAACATAATCTGAACTTATATATAACATTTTTGCGCCAATTTTATCGCACGCCGCCGCCACATTTTTGGCGCCTTGTGCGTTTACCTGCATACATGTGTCCGGTTCGTCCTGCGCATTGTCAACCGCAGTGTATGCCGCACAGTGAATCACCGCGTCTGGATGGTGACCTTTGATAAATTCGTACAGCAAGTCTTCATTCGTCAAATTAAGGTCATCTGCGTTTGATCCAACGCACACTATGTTTCTTTTCTTTAGTTCTTGCAGTATATCATATCCAAGCTGTCCGCTTGTTCCGGTTACCAGTACCTTCAAGGCAAACATTCCTATTCTGTTTATTTTTAAAAATCCGCGTCACTGTCTTGAAGCAACGGCGCATTTTTATCTTTATCTGATAATACAGGGTCCTCGGTATCCCACCGAACCCCAATGCCGGGATCGCTAAAGCATATACTCCTGTCATGCTCTGCAGAATAGTACTCATCCACCTTATACAATATCTCGACATCGTCGGTAAGTGTCAAAAATCCATGCGCAAAACCCTTTGGTATAAACAGCTGATATTTATTATCCTCACTTAAGGTTACAGCTATCCATCTTTTATAGCTTTTAGAATTTTTCCTGATATCGACAACAACATCTTTTATTGTTCCTTTTGTACAGGTTATAAGTTTACTTTGAGCCATGTCCTTTTTCTGAAAGTGAAGCCCTCTTATCGTACCTTTGCGCACAGTTTTTGACCTGTTATCCTGAATAAACCTTGCTTTTATACCAAGATCACTATACTTTTTATAGGAGTACATTTCAAAAAACCAGCCCCTGTTATCGTCAAAGATATCGGGCTTTACAAGCAAAACCCCGTCAAGCTTTGTTTTAACTGCTTCCAAGTATATCAACTCTCCAAAAAACCCGCAAAACACCTAGGTTTGCGGGTTCATAAATTTAATTATTCGTCGTCGTCATTGCGTCCCCAATAAGGGCGCTCGCCAATATTTTCAGAATATAATATTTTTCCGTTTGCCACTCTTTTTAAATGTTTACCGTAATTTGAGTTGCCGTACTTTTTTGCGGACTCCAACAGCTTACGCTTTGAAATCCATCTCATATTGTACGCTATTTCTTCTGGTGCTGAGATGATTATTCCCTGAAACTGCTCAACTGTCTTAACAAAATTAGCGGCACCCAAAAGAGTGTCCACTGTTCCCGTATCCATCCAGGCAAACCCTCTGCCCATCAGCTTAACATCAAGGTCGCCCTGCTGAAGATAAAGCCTGTTTATGTCAGTTATCTCAAGCTCGCCCCTCTCACTTGGGGTAAGCTGTTTTGCAAAATCAACAACCCTGTTGTCATAAAAATAAAGGCCGGTTACCGCATAATTTGATTTTGACTCCTTTGGCTTCTCCTCTATTGAAACAGGAATTCCGCCGCGGTCAAAGTAAACCACGCCATAGTCAGACGGATTGTCAACATAATAGCCAAAAATAGTTGCTCGTCCCACGTTGTTCGCCGCCACGCGCAGCATATGTCCCAGACCATTGCCATAAAATAAATTATCGCCTAGAATCATGGCTACACTGTCGTCCCCAATGAACTTTTCGCCTATTAAAAATGCTTGCGCAAGCCCTTTTGGCTCTTCTTGTATCGCGTATGTTAATTTGATTCCAAAGTTTTCTCCCCTGCCTAAAAGGTCTTCAAACTTTGGTGCGTCACCAGGCGTTGATATAATGAGTATTTCTCTTATCCCCGCCAGCATAAGCATTGACAGCGGATAATATATCATTGGCTTGTCATACAGCGGAAGCAGCTGCTTGCTTGTAACCGTTGTAAGCGGATACAGCCTTGTGGCAGACCCTCCGGCAAGTATTATACCTTTCAAAAAAACACTCCTTAGCACATCGGGCTTTGTATTATAAAAGATAATTTTTTGTTAGTTTGCATTCGGACCATGAATATAATAATACTTTTTATCCGTCCAGTCAAGATAAGCAAGTGTATTGTTGAATTTTTTAATATTTAATCTGCTCTCTTTTTATAGATTTTGTATTGACAAATATATTAAACAATAATATAATTAGTCCATGCTAACTTTTATTTAGCACGGACTAACTTAATGAGGTGTTTGTGATGAAGATGACGGTGGATCAAATGAAGATAGATCAGCAGGGAGTCGTCGTGTCCCTAGGATCGTCAGGTGCTGTCAGGCGCCATATTATTGACATGGGCATAACGCCGGGAGCTGTAATTATAATGCTTAAGCGCGCTCCTATGGGTGACCCTTTAAAAATTAATGTCAGGGGATATGAATTGAGCCTTAGAAAAGCTGAGGCAAAAGAAATAACTGTGGAGGCTTTAAACAATGATAAATAAGTACGCACTTGTCGGAAATCCCAACTCCGGCAAAACAACTTTATTTAATTGCCTAACCGGCAGCAATCAGCACGTTGGGAACTGGCCCGGAGTAACAATTGAAAAAAAGGAAGGAAGGGTCTCACGCAAGCGAGGAGAAGCTGCGGTTATTGACCTTCCTGGCATATATTCACTTTCCCCTTACACGCAAGAAGAGCTCATAGCACGCAATTATATATTGGACGAAAAACCAAATCTTATAATAAATATTGTAGACGCCACAAACCTTGAGCGCAACCTTTATCTCACCTTGCAGCTTGCTGAACTGGGCGTGCCTATGGTGGTCGCTCTTAACATGATGGACGAGGTTGAAAAAAGCGGGGACATTATAGACTACTCTCTCTTATCATCCCTTATCGGCATCACAGTTGTCCCCATTTCTGCTAGCAAAAACACCGGGATTAAAAAACTGCTGTTGTCCGCACAGCATGAGCTTGTACATGTAGAGAAACCTAAACACCGCGACCGTCACTCCAATACCGGAAACATGCCTGACATATACACAGGAGCGCTAAATAACGCTATTGCTCAAATAGAAGAAATTATAGAAGT
>JAIRUF010000106.1 GCA_031254555.1 Oscillospiraceae bacterium
TCTCAAAGTCCTCCCGCGAAAACTGCCCAATTTTCGGCAGCCTTGGAGGCTGACGTTTAAGCGGGTCATATTTAAACCTGCGGCATGACGATTCCAAAGACATAACCCCTCGTTTAACACATAGAATTGACTTCTTGTCCGGGGACATACGCCCCAAAAGACAGTACTTACACGAAGGGCTGATATCCCTATTTAAAAGCGACTGCATACTCAAAGTCCCCAATACAAATTTAATATACAGATTTTATCACACTTTACGCTTTGTATCAAGGTCCAATATGAGCAGAGCACACATTGAAAGTAAAACGGCGGCGCCCGGAGCGGAGACAGACAGAGAGGCGTCAAATAAGCGGTCTGGGGACGCCATAGTGGGGATGTCAACAGGATAAAGATCGAGCAGAGCAGAACATATAACAGACGCTATCGTGGCGTTTGCAAGCCTTGATAGCCAAAACTTGAACAGAGGGGCGCCAACCTTTTGAATGTACTGCATTACCTGGCAGTGTACGCATAGTCCGGACCAGCCAAGGATAAAGGCTATCGACGGTATGCTAAAATGATGCGCGGCGGAATTGACGCCGGAGGTGACTTCTAAAATGCTTTTCAGTGCAATTAAAACTTTTGGCTCTATTGGCAAAAGCTCTAGTAAAGAGCCGATGCAAGAAAATATCACAACCCATATGCAGACGGATAAAATTGAATTTGCACCGTCTGATACAGAGTATGTAAATGCTGTCAGATTATCAGGTTGTGCTTTTTTTTCGCGGCTGTGAGACAGAAATTCCTTTTCTTTATCATTGTCAAATATTGATGTGACAACGCCGACTATAATCGATGACGCACAAATGCTTGCAAATAAGATCAAACCCACTTTAGAGCTATTGTACATAGAATATCCCACAGCGCTTAAAACAAAAGCGGGGCCGGCGTTCATGCAGAAAAACATCATCATACGCGCCTGAGATTTTGATATCTCACCGTTTTCATATAGTTCATATGTCATTTTGGGACCCACTGGGAATCCTCCTATAAGGCTCATAAAAACAACCCCGGCAGCATTTCCGGGAAGCTTGAAAAGCGTGCGGGTAACTGGGTCAAATAAAAATCCAAACTTAGAGCACAAACCGGATTTGACTATAAATGAAGAAAGGACCATAAAGGGAAAAAGAGATGGGATTACAACCGCGGCACAAAGCGTCAGTCCTCTTGTTACCCCGTTTGTGACAGTGCCGGGATAACTTAAAAGCGCGTAGGAGAGCAGTATTACAATTACCATAATGTGAATATTTTTAAGCCCGCTTTTAAGCATTATCTTCAAAAAATCATCTCCTTTTTACAATGGTTATGCCTTGGGATGAATCATTATTCGGACATATAAATCATAAAGATTATGTTAAGAGAGGTGTAAATATGGCTCGCAGGGAAGAAGATACAAAGAAAAACAGGATGAAGATGATAAGCGATAACCTTCAGGTCCCGTCAATGGCGGTTCTCGGCATGTCCCATATAGAGATTATGGGAAACAACGAAGTCGTAATAGAAGGCTGTAAGGGAGTTTTAGAGTACAGCGACGACTCAATCAGGCTTAACCTTGGAAAGAATGAAGTGCAGTTTTCGGGCACAGATCTTGTCATAAAGACATATATAAATGAGCAGGTGTTAATAGACGGGAATATTTTGACCATAGATTTTTCTTAAAATCCATGGCTATAACGTAAAAGATAGGGGTTGCGACCTTTGATTTTTATTAAAATTATAAGATACATATTGGGCTATGTTACTTTTGCTGCAAAAGATGGGTTTTCAGAACGGTTTATAAATTTATGCTCGCAGGAAAACATTCTGCTTTGGGATATAAAAAGCATAAAGGGAATTATATATGCGAATACAAATATTAAAGGATACAAGAAGATACGTAAGCCCGCCCAAAAATCCGCAATGAAAGTGAGAATACACAAAAAAAATGGACTTCCCTTCATAATAAAAAAATACAGGGCAAGAATAGGATTTCCAATAGGCATTGTGGTGCTGCTTATAATTATCGGTGTGCTTTCAACAAGAATATGGACAATAGATGTCACGGGCAATGAAAGTATCTCAGACAAACAGATAAAGGAAGTGTTTGAAGAACTGGGTGTAAAAGTAGGGGCAAGGACATCAAAAATTGATGTTACATGGGTGCAGGAAAAAGCGATAGGAGAGCTCGAAGAACTCTCTTGGCTTGCCCTTAACATAACAGGAAGCAATGCGGTTATCGAGGTTCGTGAGGCAATTAAAGTGCCGCAGATAAAAGAAACTTCCCCCTGCAATATAATCGCGGATTTCGGAGGGCAGATAAAAAAACTAGAGGTATATGAAGGGACAGTGCAGCAAAAACTTGGAGCGGCGGTGATCAAGGGAGACCTTTTGATAAGCGGTGTCGTAGAAAATCTTGACGGCAGCTCAAGTATGAAACATGCCGACGGCCTTGTCATTGCCAGAACAGACAGGGTGATAGAGCATACCCAGAAGAATAAAATTAAACAACTGACGCAGGTGGATGAGAAAAAGAGATACAGACTATTTTTCTTTGGTATAGATATACCTCTTTTTTGGCTTGAAAAAGGTGAGGGATATACGCAGAGCTATGAAAGGGAATACAGGCTGTCATTTGCTGATACGATCCTTCCCGTGGGTATAATAAAGGAAGGGTACAGGGTATATGAGGAAAAGACATTGGAGCTTGACCACTTATTTATGGAGCTTGCAGCTCTTGAAAAATTTTCGATCAAGAGAAGAAATGTTTTGGATAAAGCAGAGATTTTGTCAGAGGACATAAAGTTCGAAGATGGTAAAGAATCCATCACAATAAAAGGGAAATATATTTGCGAAGAAAATATTGGAGTGAAGCAAGAAATTTTTGTTGAAAATTAGTAAAAAAAGAACCGGCGGTTGATT
>JAIRUF010000137.1 GCA_031254555.1 Oscillospiraceae bacterium
ACCAACAAGGACAGGCTTCTTATAACTGTTCCGTTTTTCCACTGCTTCGGAATGGTTTTGGCCCTTATGTCATGCATAACTTACGGTGCGTCGTTTGTGCCTGTTGATATCTTCAATCCCGTTAAGGTGATGGATGCAATACAGGCGGAAAAATGCACTGCACTGCACGGGGTTCCCACGATGTTTATAGGAATAATGGAGCACCCTGACTTTGCAAAGTATGACTTGTCCACACTGCGTACCGGCATAATGGCGGGGTCTCCGTGTCCGGTAAAGACTATGCAGGACGTTACAGAAAAAATGCACATGACAGATCTCGTAATCGTATTCGGCCAGACAGAGTCCTCCCCGGGCAGCACGATGACAACCACGACAGACTCTATAGAACTGCGATGCACAACGGTGGGGAAAGCTTATAAAGGGGTGGAGTGTAAAATTGTGGACCCGGAGACGGGCGAGACGCTCCCGCCGGGTCGGATAGGAGAATTTTGCGCGCGCGGATATAATATAATGAAAGGGTACTACAATATGCCAGAGGCGACGGCCCTCGCGATAGATAAGGACGGCTGGCTGCATTTCGGCGACCTTGCCGTGTGTGACGAAAACGGATATTACAAGGTCACTGGCAGGCTTAAGGATATGATAATCCGCGGCGGAGAGAATATCTATCCAAAAGAGCTTGAGGAGTGCCTTTACAATCACCCGAAGGTAAAAGATGTTCAGGTGATAGGGATACCGAGCAAAAAGTACGGCGAGGAGGTCTGTGCCTGCGTTATACTAAAAGACGAGGCGGATATTACGCCGGAAGAGATAAAGGAATACTACAGGCAAAAAGTGGCCTACTTTAAGGTGCCTAAAGAGGTTTGGATAATTGATGAGTTCCCAATGACGGCAAGCGGTAAGATACAAAAATTTGTACTGCGGGATATGGCGGTCACGGAGTTGGGCCTGCAGGCGGATAAGGACATTGAGACGGCATAGCTTTTATGGTCTCACAGCGGCTATATGAATTGATGAAAGGACGGTTTGTTGTTATGAAACTTTCGTTTTCAACTTTGGGATGTCCCGACTGGAGCTTTGATGAGGTTCTCTCAACGGCTAAGGACTTAGGTATGGACGGCGTTGAAATAAGAGGGCTTGAGGATAAGATATATATTCCGGACTTTGAGGGCTTTTCACCAAACAATATAGAACAGACAAAGAAAAAGATAAAAAAGATAGGGCTTAATATACCGATACTGACATCCGGCGCAATGTTAGCCGACAAGCTCTGTGCGATGGATAGCTTTGTTGAGGCCTGCGCGTATGTAAATTTGGCGGCCAGGCTGGGTGTAAAATATATCCGTGTTATGGGTACGGGTGAGCCGCAGGATACTTTGGGAGACTTTAATTTGGCGGCCAAGCTGTATGCGATGCTGTGCGAATATGCCTTGTTTTTTGGTGTGACACCGCTTATTGAGACAAACGGCAGGCTTGCCGATTCAAAAAAGATGCTCAAGTTTATAGACTTGAGCAAAGCCAAAAACATGGGAATTTTATGGGATGTCAACCACACGGTTCAGCTAAAGGGAGAAGCCCCCGCCGATACGGTGAAAATGTTGGGGCAGCTTATAAAGCATGTACATATAAAAGACTCTATAATATCAGACGACAATATAGAGTATAAGATAATGGGATACGGAAATATTCCGATACCGGATATTTTAAAAGCTCTCAAAGATATGGGATACAGCGGATACCTCTCGCTAGAATGGGTAAAAAGGTGGAACCCTGATTTGCAGGAACCGGGAATTGTGTTTGCTCATTTTGCGTCTTATATGAAAACTCTTTTAAACAAGGCGGGGATGTGATTTCATGCCGAAAAGGGAAGAGTATATAACATGGGATGAATATTTCATGGGAATAGCGCTGCTCTCGGCAAATAGGAGCAAGGACCCAAGCACACAGGTCGGTGCATGCATTGTTAACAGGAAAAACAAGATTATGTCCGTGGGATATAACGGGCTTCCCTCAGGATGCGATGACGACAATTTTCCCTGGGAGCGAAGCGGAGATGAGATAGACACAAAATATCCCTATGTTTGCCATGCGGAGTTAAATGCTATACTCAACAGCGGGGCAAGGGATCTGGAGGACTGTAAGATATATGTTGCCCTGTTCCCTTGCAATGAGTGTGCAAAAGCCATCATACAAAGCGGCATATCAGAGGTTATTTATATATCGGATAAGTATGCCGACAGCGTTTCGGTAAAGGCGTCTAAAAGGATGTTTGACTCGGCCGGAGTTGCGTATAAGAGGTTGTCAGGCACGCATGAAACCCTGAAGATTGATTTCAGGGAGGAAAACATTTAAAGATACAATTGACTCAAACAAGGCGCATACCAAAGAACATCGCACCTTGTTTTTTAAATGAGAAAAACCGCCGGCTTTTGCCGGCGGTAAATTTGTTTTGGACAAATTTTTTAAGATAAAATTTATCTACTTTGATCTCACGTCCATCACCGTATTATAAATTTTATTTTGGACAGAATTATTGTTTTCAGCCTTGGAGTCCTTGTACCAACCCGCCAGCTTTTTATTAAAATCTTTCTTTTTGATGTGATATACGCAGCTTGTCCGGTATTTCTGATAAAAATCTTGATTTTCATCAAAGTTATCAAACTTTAAAACAAGATAAATATTAACATTGGAAGCCAGGACCTTTGCGGTGTCTGCGCCCATTCCATGAACTTGCTCGAAAAAATCTTTCGGATATTTATCAGAGCTTTTTTCCAAAACTAAAATATCAAGCATAGCCGAACTGTTTTGGCTGTTCCCTTTAAGATAATCAGAATAAACGGCGTCGATTGTCTTAAGCTCGGAGAGTTCATTGGCCATGCTGTTAAACTGCTCTTTGATCGCGTTTATCTCACCGTCAGTTTTTTCAGTGGATTTACCGTCACTGCCGGTGGTTTTAAAATATCCGGTGATGGCCTTAAAGAATACATAGTTGTCTTTAAAATAAGATTTTATTTCATCTTCGTTTATAGCGTCTTTAGCTTCGTCGGTGTAGAGGGACAATAAAATGGCGTCTTTGTAGGCGTCACTTTCTTTTATTTTAGTCAGCGTCTGTTTGGAGATGCCAATAGATTTATAATAGTTGCCAAAAACTGCCCACTGATTTGTGACTTCGCTTGCAAGTTGTGCCTTAACGCTTGAATCGATAGTCAGGCCGCTTTCGCTGAATTTTGTGTTTATCTTCATGTATTCAAGGCAAAGTTCGTTTGTCTTTTTTATAATTTCTTCCTTTGAGATATTTTCTTTATCGGAAGATATTAAAACCTGGTCGAGGTAATATGCATACACATCGGAGCCAAGCTGACCATTACCCAAGGTAAGGGCGGTTTTAGGACCCGAGGAGCAGGACGTCAAAGCAATTATGAATACAAATAGTACAGATGATAACTTAATGATTTTTCTCATAGGAAACCTCCCGTTCATAACAGACATTATACACCAACAGCCAATATAAGTAAATAAAGGGCATTTTATATTTCCCGAAAGCGGATAACGGGGGAGCGCTTCATCACCATCCGTAAGCGCAGCTGAGTTTAAGTTTTTGCACCAATAAAAAACAGCCGCCCTATTGGGCGGCTGTTTTACTGTGATGTCGGCGTCAACCTATTTTCCCGGGCAGTCGCCCACCAAGTATTTTCGGCACGCATGAGCTTAACTTCCGTGTTCGGGATGGGAACGGGTGGACCCTCATCGTCATAAACACCGACTAATGATAGCTTGTATCTCACAGCGATATCCAATTTTAACACAAAAAAAATAAAAATGCAAGATATATTTTTTAGATTAAAAAAATTTTTTGTATCAGTAAAAAATATTATGAATCGCATTTCGGTATCATATGCATGTCCGTTTGCATTGTCACATGCGTGGTCAATTTTAGCCGCGTCGCAAAATGCGCCGCATGGCCTTAATATCATGAATCGCTTTGCGATATCATGATATAATAATATTAAGAAGATAAAAATGGCTTAATAATGGTTAAATACTTAAAGGGGGGTATTTATATTATGAAAATTAAATTAATCATAGGACTCATGGCAACAGTTTTTGGAACAGTTCTGACAAGTCTGACCGTGTGGGCAAACAGGCCAAGAGGAGTTTACGTTGAGCTGGCAGCGAGAAGATAAAAAATGTTCAGCAAAGAATTTATCATAACAATTCACAGGTTTAAAGTACCTGTGCACAGTGTATTTTAAACGGCCACAAGGGCCGTTTAATCTTTATACTGCGACTGTATAAATTTTTCAATGTCATTCCAGGCGGCTTCGCTTTCCGGGATTAAGTCGCCGAAAAACTGCCAGGAGTGGAACATTCCCTCATAGCGTATAAGCTTTGAATTCACTCCCTGTGAAATTGCTTTTTGATGAATGTTTATAGAGTCGCTTTCAAGCATCTCATGTGTTCCGACAAGCAAAAGCATATCGGGAAATCCCTCAAGCGAGCCAAAAAGCGGAGACAGATATGGATCTTTGGTATCAGCTTTACCCGGGTAAACAGGTGAAAACTTTTTAACCACATCCTCAGGGGGCTGACCTTTTAGCAGACCGAACATAGGGTCTTTATATAAGTTATAGGTGAATGAATCCCCGGCCAGCGTGTAATCAGAGCAAGCGGAGATACAGATGATGGCTTTTGGAAGCGCGTATCCTTCATCGCGCAATTTTGCAGTTAGGGCAAGCGTGAGGTTCCCTCCCGCTGAATCCCCCACGATGATTATGTTTTTGGGGTTGTAATCGTTTTTTAAAAGCCACAGCCAGGAGGCAAAAGCGTCATCTAAAGCGCTCGGATAGGTTTTAGGGTATACTCTGTAGTTTAAATTTGCTATCTGGGCCTTTTCCCCGCTTCTCTTGGAGAGTTCAACAGATATATCCCTGTAATTTTTAGAGAGCGGCAGAATATAACCCCCGCCGTGTATATGCAAGATAAGCTTATCACTCTTGGATTTTTTGTTTTTTAGCAGTTCCAGTTCGGCTTTTTCTACCTGGTACACCGTGTTGTCGTACCCCAAAGGAGGGTTCCAGTCAAATCCCTTTCCGTTAAG
>JAIRUF010000162.1 GCA_031254555.1 Oscillospiraceae bacterium
TTACAGCACCAGTATGCTTCTGGATTATGACAGAGCTGATATAAAAGCCAGCAAACTCCGCATAAAGGAGTGGGACTATTATCTTGTGACCAACGATGAATTTGCGGTGGCTTTAACAATTTCAGACAATGCTTATATGGGCCTTATGAGTGCGTCTATAATAGATTTTAAAGAGGTGCGGGAAAAAACCAACAGTGAACTAGTCTTGTTTCCCATGTCGAAAACAGATCTTCCGTCCTCGTCAAAGCAGGGGATTTCCAAGTTTAAAAACAAGAACGTGGACTTTTCATTTGAAAAGAATGAAAATGAGAGGCACTTAAAAGTTCGATATAATAGGTTTGACGGAGATGATCCGTTTTTTGCGGATATAGTCCTTACAGATGAGCCGGCAGACTCAATGGTGATAGCAACTCCGTTTGAAAAGCCAAAGGCATTTTATTACAACCAAAAAATAATAGGCATGAAAGCGAAGGGTACAGCCGAGTTTGCGGGCAAGACATATACTTTTGACAATGCGGACTCATTTGGTTTGCTGGACTGGGGACGGGGCGTCTGGACATATGACAACACGTGGTACTGGGGAGCAGGGCAGGGTCTAGTTCAGGGCAAGGTTTTTGGATTCAATATTGGATATGGGTTTGGGGATACGTCCGCCGCGAGTGAAAATATGCTTTTTTATGACGGTGCTGCACACAAACTTGACGGTGTAAGTTTTAACATCCCCCAAAATGTGCGCGGCGGATATGACTTTGTGTCTCCGTGGACATTTACATCAACAGACGGCAGGTTTGAAATGGACTTTAAACCGATAATAGACAGAGCGGCTCTTATCTCACTGGCAGTACTTAAAAGCGACCAGCATCAGGTTTTTGGAACATTTACAGGCAAAGCCGTTTTAGACGACGGAACAGTTTTGGAGATAAAGGATTTTTTGGGCTTTGCTGAAAAAGTACACAACAAATATTAAAAAGACGCGGTACATTATATCCCGCGTTTTTTTGCTTACATTGATCATGATAATATTAAAATTACAAAAACTGCATTGCTGTTGGCGTGTTATGTAAACAAGACAAAATCTAGATTACCAAAACAACCACATAGGCTATATAGACAAAAATCATAAATGCCCCCTGCCATCTGCTGAATTTTGACATGAACAAGGTTGGCAAAATGGCAATTGCGGCAACGCCTAAACTTGTGGGCAGGTCAAATAATATTGTCTGGCTGTCAACTGGCAAAGAGCCGCCGTTTGCAAACGCGCAAATGGGAAGTATCATGGTTGCGTCTATTATGTTTGCGCCGACAATATTTCCAATTGAAAGGGAGGATTGTTTTTTAGATATTGCTGTAAGGGTTGTCACAAATTCGGGAAGCGAAGTTCCAATGGCTATAAGCGTTACTCCGATAATGCTCTCAGGCATATGTATTATTCTTGCAAGAGCGCTTCCGTAGTCTACAAGTAAATCTGCGCCCAGTACTATCCCGGCCGTGCCGCCGATAAATTTAACTATATTTATTGCAACTTCTTTTTTATCTTTTATTTTTATTTTTTTCTCACTGGTGTTATTCTTTGCAAACCTTATATTCTCAATCATAAAGGCAATGAAAATGACAAGCATAATTATGACGCCGCCAATTTTCAGCTCTCCTCCATATGAAATGACAAGCAATGAAGCCAGCGCTACAAGCAGCATTATAGCTTTTGGGGCAAAGGTTTTTCTCTTGATTACAGCAGGAATGACAATTATGGAAATAGCCATAATCAAGCCTGTGTTTGCAGTAATGGAGCCTACGGCGTTACCGACAGCTATATCCGTTTTGCCGTCAAAAGTCGCAAAGAGCGAAACTAGAAATTCTGGCAAAGTTGTGGCAAGGCTTACAATTGTGGCGCCTATGATAAATTTAGGGATACCGGAGACCTCAGCTATCCAGCTTGCTGCGTCAACAAAATAGTCTCCGCCTTTAATGATCAGGATAAGGCCAATGATAAAGAATAAAATAACGATAAGTATTTCCATTTGGACATCTCCCTTTAAATTAATTACAGGCAAATAAAAAAAGACTTTTAGCACAATTGTGCTAAAAGTCTCATTCCTAAACAATTAGGTGCAAAACCACCGAAAAAATATCGGATAATGTTGGCGTTGCAATTATAACTACTCCCTTTTAACAATGCTATTATACAATAAATATTTAATTTATGTCAAGAAGATAACATATGGTTATCACAGATATTAGGATTTTTAGTTAGATCAGTTTAAGTATATTTAAAGAACAAAGATATTATACAAGTTTTAATTTTACCGCCATAAACAACACAGTTTTGACAGATGTGTCATTATATGGTTAAATATACTATAGATGAGGATTTTTGTCTGCAATTGACGTGCATTAAAATTTAAAGAATGTTCATCAAAAGACGTTATAAAATAAATATACTTTTTAATTAAAGGGAGGCCATGGAATGGGTATGGAAAAAATTCTTGTAGTGGATGATGATATAAATATTTGTGAGCTTCTTAGATTATATCTGGAAAAAGAGGGATACAATGTATCCATAGTCAATGATGGAGAATCCGCCGTTTCGGCGTTTTATGAAATAAATCCGGATCTGGTCGTTTTAGATATTATGCTGCCGAAGTTGGATGGCTGGCAGGTCTGCAGGGAGATTCGAAAGACATCTGAGAAGCCGATAATAATGATTACGGCAAAAGGAGACACATTTGACAAAGTATTGGGTCTTGAACTTGGTGCGGACGATTATATGGTCAAGCCTTTTGACGCAAAAGAGGTAATAGCAAGGATCAAGGCGGTGCTTAGAAGAACAGCCATAACAGCAGAGGATACCAACAAAGTTGTAGAGTATGATGGATTGTCTATCAATCTTACAAACTATGAACTCAGGGTGAACGGGGAGCAGATCAGCACTCCGCCCAAGGAGCTTGAACTGATATATCACTTAGCCAGCAATCCAAACAGGGTTTTTACAAGGGACCAGCTTTTAGATGAGGTTTGGGGTTTTGACTATTACGGGGACTCGAGAACAGTTGACGTGCACGTAAAAAGGCTGCGTGAAAAGCTTGAGGGCATCTCTCAAAAATGGGAGCTTAAAACTGTTTGGGGAGTAGGATATAAGTTCGAAATAAAGGAATAATATTACGATATAAAAAGGTACTGTGATGGACAAGAGAAAAAGCCTATTTAGAAAATATTTTATAACCTCTGTCTCGATATTGCTCATAGCTATTTTAATAATGGGTATTTCTTTAATGTCGTTTATGGCTGATTATTGGATAAAAAGTAAGATAGAACTGCTGTATAAAAA
>JAIRUF010000002.1 GCA_031254555.1 Oscillospiraceae bacterium
ATATACGCCGCGGTGACTCAGGCAATATAACTTGGCTGATACAGGCCGCTTTGTATACAAGAGGATATACGACCGTTATACCGGACGGTATTTTCGGCCCGGCCACCGATGCCGCCGTCAGGGAGTTTCAAAGAGATCAGGGTCTCACTGTAGACGGCGTAGCAGGACCAAACACTCAAGATAGGCTATTTCGCTGAACAAAGCCAAAAATATACAGATATAGTTAAACAGCACCCGGATACAGATTTATCCGGGCGCTGTTTTTTTATATGTTCACTGCCTTTCTTGTGCCCCAGGCATAATTTACTTATATTCATTTTTACGCTCGTGATTTATATCTTTTAATATGGTATAGTATATACAAGACAAAGGGGAACAATAAAACAAAACTAGCCGTTCCAGCATGATTTTCAACACCTGTCTTTTTCAAAACAGATTTTAATTCATGCTAAACCGGCTAAGGAAAGGGTTTGTGTCAATTGTTAACCTCACCTAAAAAAGCAAATAAATTGATCGATGAAACGTCTCCCTACCTGATTCAACACGCATATAACCCGGTCGATTGGTATCCCTGGGGCAAGGAGGCCTTTGATGCGGCAAAGCAGGAAAACAAGCCGGTATTTTTAAGCATCGGATATTCCACCTGCCATTGGTGCCATGTCATGGCCCACGAAAGTTTTGAAGACGAGGAAATCGCCGGGATTTTAAACGAGCGCTTCATATCAATTAAAGTTGACAAGGAAGAGCGCCCGGATATCGACCATATTTATATGTCTGTCTGCCAGGCGTTTACCGGCAGCGGAGGCTGGCCTACCAGTATCTTTTTAACCCCTGATCAAAAACCGTTCTTTGCGGGAACGTATTTCCCAAAATCCTCAAAATACGGTTTGATCGGCTTTCGCGATTTGCTTATAAAAATCCACGATAAATGGGTAAACGACAGGGAGAATCTCACCTCTCCGGCCAATGAGATTGTGGATTTTATGAAATCAAACCAAGAAAATTCCTATGAAAATCCACGTGATAAAGATCTGGTCTTGGGCGCTGTCTCCGATTTTAAACGGATATTTGACCGCACAAACGGAGGTTTTGGCAACGCCCCAAAATTCCCTTCTCCTCACAATCTTCTGCTTTTACTTGACTTCTATGAAAAGCACGGTGACGCAGACGCCTTAGAGGCTGCTGAAAAAACGCTGAGACAGATGTATAAAGGCGGTATCTTTGACCATATAGGCTATGGATTTTCACGCTACTCGACCGATAAGTATTGGCTTGTCCCCCACTTTGAAAAGATGCTCTATGACAATGCCCTTCTCATAATGGCCTACAGCAGGGCTTATTTTATAACCAAAAACCAACTTTATAGGGAGATAGCTGAGAAGACAGCCGACTATATTCTAAGAGAAATGACCCATGAACAGGGAGGTTTTTACAGCGCTCAGGACGCGGACAGTGACGGTGTCGAGGGTAAATACTATGTCTTTGACTACGATGAGATACCATCCGTCATCGGGGACCTTGGCGGGCAGGAATTTAACCGGTATTACAATATTACAAGGCAGGGCAATTTTGAGGGAAAAAGCATACCAAACCTTCTCATCACACAAGACACATCCAAAAATTTTGATGAGTATTTAACTCCGCTGCGCAATTACCGCAAAGAGCGGGCCTCCCTGCATTTAGACGATAAAATACTGACATCATGGAACGCCCTTATGATATCCGCGTTTACAATTTTATACCGCATAACCGGCAATGAGTCACATCTCAACGCAGCCAAAAGGGCACAGCGGTTTATAGAGGAAAACCTGTGCGAACAAAACACTTTGTTTGTAAGCTTTAGAGACGGCAAAAAAAACTCAAAAGGATTTTTGGACGACTACGCATTTTATATTTTTGCTTTGATAACTCTATATCAGGCAACTTTGGACAACTGTTATTTAGACAGGGCAAAACAGTTTTGCGAAAAAGTGGTGTCAGATCTTAAAGACCATAAAAACGGCGGATTTTATTTTTACGGGAAAGAAAATGAGCAGCTTATCCTAACCCCAAAGGAAACCTATGACGGCGCGGTCCCAAGCGGTAATTCCGTGATGGCCCATAACTTTGTCAAGCTGTTTCATATAACGGATGACGAAAAGTTCGGGGATCTTCTGCGCGAGCATATCGAGTTTATGTCAGGCAGCGCTTATAGCTCGCCCGCCGGCCACAGCTTTTATCTGCTTGCACTCAGCATGAGTGAAAATCCGCCAGCGAGCATTGTGGCCGTGATGGAAGACGACTGCAAAATATCCGATTTAATAAACAAAACCGGCCTTGACGACATTTTGACCACACTGAACAATCCGACTTCGCAGTACAGTGTTATAAACGGCAAAACCACCTTTTATGTCTGCAAAAACCATAGCTGTTTGCCGCCTTCAAACGAACTAAAACTTTAGTTTTTTTAAGACTTTTAATTTCAACATGTACTTTTTAGATGTGTATCTGAATAATAATAGTATTAATAATTACCAATAAAATGATTTCTAAATAATTAAAAAATGGAAAAAATTTTTTAAAACCAACGTTTGTTCATCGTTTGTTCACAAATATATAATAAAATTTATTCAATGACTTTATAAAAGGGGAAATTATAATGATTATTATTGGAATATTAATGCTGATTACTGTCGTCATCATTGGAGCAGGTTTTCTTTTTACACTTCTTGGCTTGTTTTTCCTTAACTGGGGCCCCGGCGCCGCCTATGATTATACGGGCCATAACATGAACAAAAGCCAGGCTCCGAAAAAGAGTAAATAAATCCCGTGTAAAATTCGATCTGCCGGCGATGGCTGTGCGGCCCTTTGGCTGACTTTTATCGCTTGGCGGATTTATTGATTATCAATATATTTTTTAGTGTCATCTATATCTTAAGTTTAACTTATAATAAACATAAAACCATCCTGCGAATATACCGCGGGATGGTTTTCTCAGTAGTCATATTTCTATTTAATTTTTAGTCAAGCTGATCAAGCGTAAGAAAGTAAGAGGGCAAAAACTCCTCTACAAAAACGTCCACTTCAGGCATTTTCATATCTTTTATTTCTCTCTTTATCACCGCCGCGGCTTTTTCAAACTCCCGGTTTCCGGCCTTTTCCTCTTCAATGCACTTTATAAGCGCACTTATTTTATCGGCCGCCTTTACTATTTTCCAAAGGTGCTCATCCTTTTCATTTTTAAAGAAAATACTTTTATACTCAGGCCTTAAGTCCTGAGGAAGCAGTGATAAAAGCTTTTGTTTGGCCGTCTTCTCCACATTTTTAAACGCGTTTTGAATTTCGGGGTTATGGTACTTTACAGGTGTTGGCATGTCCCCTGTAAAGATTTCGGATGTGTCGTGGTAAAGCCCGATAAGCGCCGCTCTTTCCGTATTGAGCTCTGTATTAAACCTTGTGTTGGAAATAACCGCGAGCGCATGTGAAATAACAGCCGCCTCATACGAGTGCTGGCTTAAATTCTCATCATAGATGTTGCGCATAAGGGCCCATCTGTTGATATATTTCATTCTTGATATAAATGCGAAAAAATTATTATCCGCCATATTAAGCCCTCTCCACTGTCAATTATTATGCGGTTTTATAAAGCGTTGTATAGCGGCTGCCCATAACCTTGTAACGAAAGTGTCTGTTCGGCCGCGCGCATACATTTTTGAGATATTATTATATAACAGATTTCCCATTATTTCAATAAATCATATTGTATTTGCCAAGTAATTTGTCTATACTATTATCATCAAAGGCTTAAAAGGAGGACCATGATGACAGATAAAAAACCCGACGTAATCCAAAAAAAGCCCAAAGCTCCACTGTCCCTGCCGCGCAGGTGGTACCTTAGAATTTTAATAAATATATTAATTACGCTGATAGTTGGCGCCGCTATCTTCTATTTCATGCTGCCGGCGATAAATGTTCACTCCATGGATTTTTACTTTTATGTAGGCTCTCTATGCATTGTGTATCTGATAGTTGCATGGATCAACTCCGATGCCGTACAGGGAATATCCTTTTTGCCGACATCACGTCCCAATAAAAAAGACAAATCCGCATCCCAGGGCTCTTCAACTGCTTTTTTTGACAGGCAGCTCGGCACAGTTGTCGGAATCGTAATTTTGCTTATAGTGGTCGCCGTTGCCGGAAGCATTGGCTCCTCCGTAATTTTTAGGGCAAATTCTTACAACAAACTTATCTCCGTTAAAAACGGCAAGTTCGAGACAGATGTGCAGGAGGTTGACTTTTCAAGCGTACCTATGATAGATTTGGAGTCCGCTAAAAAGCTGGGGGACCGAAAGCTCGGCGAGCTTGAGGATATGGTGTCCCAATTCAGCGTGGACGAGTACTACACTCAGATAAACTACAAAAACACACCGGTTAGGGTCACTCCGCTTAAATACAGTGACATAATAAAGTGGTTTATTAACCGGGCAGACGGCCTTCCGGCTTATCTGATAGTTGACATGGTCTCTCAGGCCGTGGACATAGTAAGGCTTGATGAAGGCATCAAGTATTCCACATGTGAGTATTTTAACAGGAATCTTACAAGGCATCTGCGCTTTAACTATCCCGCATATATGTTTGACACTCCCGTCTTTGAGATAGACGAGCAGGGCAATCCTTATTGGGTTTGCCCAAGGGTTGATAAAACCATCGGCCTGTTCGGCGGGACTGACATTGTGGGGGCCGTTTTGGTAAACGCCGTCACCGGTGAGTGTTCATATTATTCAACCAAGACCCTTGCCGAGGACCCGTCCCTTGCGTGGATAGACAGGGTATATTCCGCCGATTTGCTCGTGGATCAGTATGACTACTTTGGTAAATACCAGAGCGGATTTTTAAATTCCATCTTCGGGCAGCGCGGCGTTAAAGTGACAACTGAAGGGTATAACTATCTTGCGCTAAATGACGACGTTTACCTTTACACAGGAGTCACATCGGTTACAGACGACCAGTCAATAATCCGATTTGTCCTTGTAAACCAGCGGACAAAAGAGGCAAACTACTATTCCATTGCGGGGGCAAAGGAAAATTCAGCCCGATCGTCAGCGCAAGGAGTCGTACAGCAGTTCGGTTACAACGCGACGTTCCCGCTTTTGCTCAACATCAGCGGTCAGCCCACTTATTTTATGGCGCTTAAAGACACGTCAAACCTTGTAAAACAATACGCAATGGTCAATGTTGAACAATATCAGATTGTGGCCACAGGTGTATCCCTTGCAGAGTGTTCGCAAAATTACGCGGCCTTGCTTAGAGAAAAGGGAATCATCGTAGACGCGGCGGAGCAGGACCCGGCGGCTGAAGATTCCACTCAGGAACTTCTCAGTGTTACGGGCAAAATCAGTGATATAAGAACGGCGGTCATAGGCGGCAACAGCATGTATTATATAAAGCTGCAAAACAATCCGGCATACTATTCGATTAAAGCTTTAGATTGGGAGATTACCGTTATTTTAAACACGGGCGACAATGTGGTTATCAAATACAAAAAAGAAACGCCGGGCATAATACCGGCCGCGGAGATTTCCCCGGCAACACAGGAATAGCAGAATTTTTAAAACACCGCAGGCTTTATGCCGGCGGTGTTTTTTATTCTAATATCATCGCAGATAAACTTACATCAAGTTAACTTAACGGCGGTATAACGGCATTTTTAATGTCAGGCTCTTTAAATTTTCCGTGTATGAAAAACGCAAAGACCGCAATCACAACGGCGCACACCAATAATATACCCTCTATAATAAAGGTGTTATTTAAAATATCCGCTTGGGATAAAGCCGCCGGAATATTTATCGCCGCGTGCAAAAGAATTGCCAAAGGATAAAGCCACCATTTTTTTCTTTGCACCGCAGCGTAATAGACCAGAACCGAGAATGAAATTTGTATGGTTAAGGCAAAGATCTGCTCTATGCCGGAAATCAAGAACACAAACGGCTGTAATGCAGCAGTTTTTAGATAAAAGTCGTATAAGCTCTCAAAATTCTCGCCCGCAATTTCAAGTCCGCTGTTATTTATAGTCAGGCTTAAAACAATATTGTTCAGCATGGCAAGGCCAACAAAGATTGTTGATTCAACCCCTCCGTGCCCAACGCCGTAGGTCAGCGCGTTATTGACGCCGCCATACCTGTTTTTAAGCAGTTTAAAGGATATAAATCTTGCGCTCTCCTCAAAAATACCCGCCATAAATATCACAATAATTATATATTTTGCGGGACTACTTTTAACCATCTCTTTTACCGCTTCCTGAGAGTTTATCCCAAAAAGTCCAAGCGCTATCCTCTGCAAGATTAAAGAAAACAGTATAAACGCTCCGGCGCCTACAAACGCCGGCACGGCTCTTCCATCATACTTCTTGTTGAATATGATAAACAGAACTACCGGCAAAAAAATTGATATCCCCGCGGAAATGCCCATACAAACTATGCTGGATGTCGATATCACTTTTTAACACAACCTCTCTTTTAGCTTTATGACAATGCTGTTTCCACAACAGAAGGGTTAAAATGCGACTGTGTTTCTTCCTGCTGCGATGTATGCCGGACTCGTTTGTAACCAGAGATACTATTACCACAAACCGCGGCAAAATCCTTTGCCGCCCAGGCCCCCCGCACGGGGCCCCTGGGCAAACATTGACGCGTCAATGTTTGCGGTTTGTGCAGCTGCGCACACATTCCCCGATGCCAAAAGAAACGGAACCCGTTTCAAATATTGTAACACATTATACCCTAATTAAACCGTGTAAGACAAATAATAAGCCTTTTAAGTCCGACGCCGTTATATCTCCACAACGCCATGGTAAACCTTTTTGGCGTCGCCTGTCATATACACTGTTCTGCTGGTATATCGAACAATTATATCTCCGCCGGGCAGTTGTATCTTA
>JAIRUF010000100.1 GCA_031254555.1 Oscillospiraceae bacterium
GAAGAGTTTAAGTGATGACCTTTTTAATACAGGCAGTATTTTGCTTGTTGCCCGCGCAGGGGAAAAAGTGTTGGGTTATATAGGAATGCGCTTTGTTCTTGATGAATGCTATATAACAAATATAGCGGTAACTTTACGTCACCGAAGAGAGGGCATAGGCAAAAAGCTTGTGATACAGGCGTGCAAGGAAGCCAAAGGCAGGGAAGCCGTGTTTATCACGCTGGAAGTCCGTCCCTCAAACGAGGCGGCTTTAAGATTATATGAGGAGTGCGGTTTTTTAAAAGAGGGTATGAGGACAAACTTTTACACAAGTCCCGATGAAGACGGGATCATAATGACCAAAAGATTTAATTGAGGGGGAAGAAATTGAAACTTCTTGCAATAGAGACCTCCTGTGATGAAACGGCGGCAGCTGTGGTTGAAGACGGCAGGAATGTGTTGTCGTCAGTTATAGCGTCCCAGGTGGAAGAGCACAAACTGTATGGGGGAGTTGTCCCTGAGATAGCCTCAAGGATGCATGTGCAGGCAATAGTACCCGTGGTTAAAAATGCACTCAAAGAGGCAAACTGCAGCCTTAAAGATATAAACGCGATAGCTGTAACGCACGCGCCTGGGCTTATCGGAGCACTGCTCGTTGGGGTGAACTTTGCAAAGGGACTTAGCATGTCGACAGGCCTGCCGCTTATACCCGTTCATCATCTAAGGGCGCACATTGCCGCAAACTATATTACACACAGGCAGCTTGAACCTCCGTTTTTATGCCTTGTGGTCTCAGGAGGGCACAGTCATATAATAGCGGTGCAAAGCTATACAAAGTTTAATATCATAGGAAAAACCCGCGATGATGCGGCGGGTGAAGTGATGGACAAGGCCGCAAGGGCATTGGGCCTGCCTTATCCCGGCGGAGCAAATATGGACAAAATCTCCAAAGGCGGCAATAAAAACGCCTATAGGTTACCGCGCCCCAAAGTTTCCGGCTCGCCCTATGATTTTAGTTTCTCCGGGCTTAAAACATCGGTCATAAATACTATCCACAACGCGAAGCAAAAGGGTGAAGATATCGATATAGCCGATATGGGAGCATCGTTTATAAACGCGGTAGTTGAGTGCCTTACCGACAACTTGCAAAAGGCGGCAAAGGATTTAAATATTGGCAAAATAGCACTTGCCGGCGGGGTTTGTGCAAACTCCGTACTCAGGGAAAGGTGCGAAAAAATCTTTGATAAAAACTTGCTTTACATGCCGCAAATTGAGCTGTGCGGGGATAATGCGGCGATGGTCGGCGCACAGGGTTTCTATGAATTTATAAGCGGGAATATAGCCGATCTTAGCCTGAATGCGAAGGCGTCGCTTCCTGTTGATAAAATCAACTAACATCGTTTTAGGGAGAGATTATGGGTAAGATTTTAGTGACCGGAGGAGCCGGATTTATTGGGAGCAATTTCATCTATTACATGCTCGAGAATTATAAAGATTCTCAAATAATTTGCCTTGACTGTTTAACATATGCCGCAAATCTTGCAAATTTAAAAGATGCGGTCTTAAATAAAAATTTTAAGTTTGTCAAAGGTGATATAACAGACAGGCCTTTTATTTTTAAACTATTTAAAGAGGAAAGGTTTGATGTTGTAGTTAATTTTGCGGCACAAACACATGTGGACAGGTCAATAGATAATCCGCAGGAATTCTTAACCACAAATATTTTGGGGACCTCTGTTTTACTTGACGCCTTTAACGAGTATGGGGGCAGGAGGTTCCATCAAATATCAACTGACGAAGTTTATGGGGATTTGCCTCTAAATAGGCCGGACCTTATGTTCACCGAGCAGATGCAGCTTAAAACCTCTTCTCCGTATTCGGCCAGCAAGGCGTCTGCTGACCTCTTAGCACTTGCGTATTACAGGACATACGCAACGCCTGTAACGATATCCAGATGTTCTAATAACTATGGGCCGATGCATTTTCCTGAAAAATTGATACCGCTTATAATAACCAATGCCATGCAGGATAAACCTTTGCCGGTGTATGGAGACGGAGGAAACATAAGGGACTGGCTTTACGTAAAGGATCACTGCAAAGCCATTGATATGATAATTGAAAACGGCAGAGCGGGTGAAATTTACAACGTCGGCGGAAATAATGAAAAGAAGAATATAGATGTTGTAAAAATTGTTTTAAAGACGCTGGGTAAAAGCGAGGACCTAATAGAGTTTATAAAGGACCGGCCGGGTCATGACTTGCGTTATGCAATAGACGCGTCTAAGATAAAAAATGAATTGTCATGGGAGCCGCAGGTAAACTTTGAAGACGGCATAGCGTATACGGTAAAATGGTTCATGAACAATGAAAAATGGTGGAGAGATATATTGAGCAAAGAGTACCTTAATAACTATAAAAGAATGTTTTCATAAAAAACCCTCCTGTTACAGGAGGTTTTTTTTATGTTTAATCCATCATTATGTAAAGAATTGCCAGAACAAGCAAATGGTCTACCTCTTCGTCTTCGTCGCTCATTAAAAGTGCAACTAATCCCAGCAGTATGAAGTAATCTGACGATGCAAAACCTTTCAAAGTGTTCATAAGGCCCGAAAGGTTAAAGCTGTCAAAGAACTTGTTTTTAACCGGTTTTTTAAGAGGAGGAATAGTTTCTATTTGGGGTTCTGTTTTAATTGGCGGCTTATCGACGTGCTCATGATGCTTTGGTCCGCTGTTCCTGCCTCTCAGCTCGCTTAGGGAAGGGATGGTTTGACTATATGATCGGCCTGCATCCGGTCTGTGTGCACCGTGTGCAGGATCATTATCGTCGTCCATTGCCGCAATATTTGCGTGTTTTTGCATTTGATGTACACGCTCTATTGCATCTTGCTGCATTTTTAATAGATCTTGTTGAGAATATTCACCAGCCACCATTTTCACCTCAGAATATATTTAAGTTACCAAGCTGCGGTAACATCTCAAATAACCTTAACATTCTTATAGCCTCATCGGCCCGTTCCCGTCTCTTTTGGCTAAGCATAGGCTTGAGAGATTTTAAAAGAAGTGTTCTGTTATTGTCTTGTTTTGAGTTGAACATTTGCATCATATTGCCTAATTTTGCCAGCATTGAAGGATCGATACCGTCAAAAAAATTGTTGTGTTGAGGGGGAAGCTCGTGCTTTGTGTGAGTGTGCTCCGCATTTTCGTGCCTGCCATCCGACGATCCGCCAAGTATTGAGCCGGCCATTGCCTTAAGCGAATCTATGTCGTCAGGGGAAAGGGAGGAGAGCAAATCATTTATTTGATCCATAACTTATTTATCCCCCATTATTTTCTTCTGTATCGTTTTAACCGCATCGCTTGATAAAAAGTTATTGACTGCATTTTTATCCGAGAGCAATTTTTTCAGCATTTTGGCCTGCGCGGGAGTTAAGTTTTTTATTGCCGACTCAGAGATATTTCCGTCTTTTATCTGTTGTTCTATCTGCATAGCCTTTTTAAAATTTTCACTGCCGGCAAGTTCTTTAAGCTTTTTTATCTGTTCTGGGCTCATATTAAAATCTGTCATTGAAATCACCGCCTTTTGCGTATATAATAAATTTATTATAGCTATGGGGGTTTTATGAATGAATTTGCTTGTGATTTCGGATTCGCACGGCGACGAAAATGCTGTATCACAAGCTGTTATGGATAACCCGGACGTGCAGGGAATTATCTTTTTAGGTGATGGTGAGCGCGATCTTGACGCCGCTTATCAAATAAATGACTTTGCAAAGGTTAGAGCTGTGAGCGGAAATGCGGATATGGCCTCAAAAAAAAAAAAAAAAGCAATATTGTCTGTTATGGGGCACACAATTTTT
>JAIRUF010000049.1 GCA_031254555.1 Oscillospiraceae bacterium
CAAGGGTCTTGACGATTTCTTAATAGACTTTACGCGTCTTAAAGATTTCTATATAAAGTTTGGTGCTATTTATCTGGATAACTTAGCGCGCGGCAGTTTTGACACGCCCGTACGCGAGCTTTACAATATGTTTCCGCAGCAGCTTTCTGTCTGGAGCGGCTCCTCGGCAGTTTTAAAGGAGGACATTCTCCCGCCAAAAGACATCATAAAAAAATATACTGTGGCCATAATGGCGGGCACTGTGAAGTCCGCTCAAAATCTGGCCGATGAGCTCGTAGGCGACGGTTACAGCGCATCCGCCTTTAATAGGATGCCGGACACTCTGCAGCGAGGTCGTATAAGTGTGCTTCCGGGAAGCTTGTCCGCCTCTTTGGAGTATACAAATATCGGATTTTTGCTCATAACTCAAGGCAGGGCAAATGAGAAAAAACCAAAGTCCGTAAGACAGGCAAAAAAGCTTAAGAATGCCTTTCACAGCCTTGACGCCCTCCATCGGGGCGATTATGTCGTTCAGTCCACGCACGGCATCGGTGTGTTCGAGGGTATAAAATGCCTTACTGTAAGCGGTCTTACAAAGGATTATATTAAGATAAAATACGCCAAGGGGGACATTTTGTATGTTCCCGTCACCCAGCTTGACACGGTTGCAAAGTATGTCGGTCCGCGTGACGATTCCCGCACAGTTAGGCTTAACCGCATAGGCGGCAAGGAGTGGGAAAACTCTAAAAGCCGCGTAAAAAGCGCTGTAAAAGACATGGCGAAAGAGCTTATAGAACTCTATTCAAAACGTACGCGCTCGCCCGGATATGCGTTCTCGCGCGATATAGATATGCAAAACGACTTTGAGCGCCGATTCCCATTTGATGAGACAGATGATCAGCTCCGCTGTATTGATGAGATAAAGCGGGATATGGAAAAAACATATCCCATGGATAGGCTGCTGTGCGGGGACGTGGGCTTCGGCAAAACAGAGGTGGCCCTGCGCGCCGCCTTTAAATGTGTGGCAGACGGTAAACAGTGCGCGATACTGGTGCCCACCACCATTTTGGCTTTTCAGCATTATCAGACTATCCTCAAAAGGCTTGAGGGGTTCCCCGTTGAGATAGAAATGCTCTCACGATTTAAAACAGCCTTGGCGCAAAAAAATATAGTTACAAAACTTCGGCGCGGCGGCATTGACATAGTTGTCGGTACTCACAGGCTTATTTCAAAGGATGTGCAGTTCAGGGATTTGGGTCTTTTGGTGGTGGACGAGGAACAGCGCTTTGGCGTGGCCCAAAAAGAAAAGATAAAAGAACTGTTCCCGAATGTGGACGTGCTCACCCTGTCGGCCACACCGATACCGCGCACCCTCAATATGGCAATGTCCGGTATCCGTGACATGTCCATAATAGAAGAGGCCCCGCAGGACCGGTTTCCTGTTCAGTCCTATGTGCTTGAATATGATACGGGAGTCATCGTCCACGCTATAGAAAAGGAACTTAGGCGCGGCGGTCAGGTATACTATATGCACAACAAGATCGAAACTATATCTCAGACGGCAAACATGTTGTCTGACATGCTGCCGGACGCGCGCATCGGGATAGCTCACGGCCGCATGGACGAGGATTCGCTCAGCGACGTCTGGCGCAAGCTTTTAGAGTGTGAGATAGATATTTTGGTGTGCACCACAATTATCGAGACCGGAGTTGACGTTCCCAATGTAAATACCCTGATCATAGAAAACGCGGACGCGTTAGGACTGGCCCAGCTTCATCAGATAAGGGGGCGAATCGGGCGGTCTTCTAGAAGGGCGTCGGCGTATTTTACCTTTAAACGCGGCAAGAATATAAGTGAAATAGCAACCAGAAGACTCTCCGCAATACGCGAATACACGGAGTTCGGCGCCGGTTTTAAAATAGCCATGCGCGACTTAGAGCTGCGCGGCGCCGGCAACGTGCTTGGGGCGCAGCAGCACGGACACATGGAGGCTGTTGGGTACGACATGTATATAAAATTGTTAAACGAGGCGGTAAGTGAGGAAAAAGACGTAAAGCCTGCAAAAAAAGAACGGGAGTGCTTAATCGATATTCAGATAGACGCGCATATCCCCGATGCCTATATAGACAGCCTTCCGCAGAGACTTGCCATATACAGAAGGATAGCCGATATACGCACCAAGGAGGACGCGCTTGACGTTGCGGACGAGATTACCGACCGATTCGGAGATCCGCCGGACAGCGTCACGGGTCTCATTGACGTTTCCCTTCTGCGCAATACCGCGGCCTCCCTCAACATCTATGAGATAGCTCAAAACGCAGATAACCTTATTTTATATATAGATTCCTTAGACATGAAGGCCGTCTCCAAACTTTCACAGGTTATGAAGGGCCGGATACTTGTAAGCGCCGGGTCAAAGCCATACATCTCCGTTAAGATCCCCGCGGCGCACAAACCTTTAAAAATTCTTACAGAGGTCTTTGATGTAATGACTAAAAATTAAACGTATAGAACACATGGGAAAAGGACATCCTCGGATGTCCTTTTCCCATGTGTTCTATTTTTTGTATATGCTACAGTTCCGCTCGACTTTTAAGGAATATTGGCAATTTCTGAAATCTCTTTCACACAGGTATGCTCAATTGCCTTCCACTCCACTTTTCTGGGCATAATCGCCGCAACAGACAACAGCGCAAACGTGATCGTAAAGACAGGGAAGAACAATATGGATCTCATGTACTTAAGCACCGGCTTTTTCTCCAGCATAAGCGTGAGTGCACCTATGCCGGTTAACGCAGCATAAAACATAAGCACTGTGATGAGGTTGTCTTTTAACACCACCAGCCACATTCCCGGCGCAAGCATAAGCGTAGTTATCAAAGAAAGGGCCCCAATGATTGTGGCGATCGGCATTATCAAGTTCGACAGCATGTATATGATAGAATCCATCCTGGATATATGACCCAAAAATTTAAGCGGCTGCCTCGTGCTGTATTTCCTGATTGACGGCAAAATATATGAAGCGCACTGCACCCCGCCCGAAAGCCAGCGCAGCCTCTGCGTCAGCGACTGCCTGAGTTCCGTTGGCTGTTCATCATAGAACACCGCGCTCTTCACCGGAAATATTTTCTTACCCTTGAGTATTTGATGCAGGGAAAACTCCACATCCTCGGTCAGCGTTTTGCTTGAGAATCCATTTTTAACAAGGGATGATTTAAAGGCAAAGCCTGTTCCTCCAACCATACATGAAAGCCCTAAGTTCCTCCTTGCACAGTGAAAAAAGCGCATTAAAATAAGCCAATATATGGAATAACATCCGCTGATGGTTGAATCATAAGGATTTTTTGTATCCCTATATCCTTGGGTTATATCTGCACCGTTTTGAAGCGCGTCATTTGTATGTAAAAGAAAGTTCTGGTCTGCAAGGTTGTCTGCGTCAAAAACCGTAAACGCGTCAAAGCAATCTTCATACTGATCGTTTATTATATCTATTGCCCATTTCATCGCGTATCCTTTTCCGATTTGAGAATGGTTAAATCTCTCTAAAACGATGGCGCCGTATTTTGCCGCCTCTTTTGCGGTTTGATCTTTGCAGTTATCTGCCACGACAAAGACCGTATAATTATCCCTGTTATAATTTTGCCGGTTTATACTGTCTATTAAATTGCCGATAACAGCCTGCTCGTCCTTTGCACATATGAGCACGGCAAACTTAAACTGACCTTTAGCTTGAGGTATGGGCTTGTTCTTTATAAGTCCAAACAAACCTATAAGCACTTGCCAAACTGTAAAAGGTAAGAACAACATCATTATAAAATTACATATTTCACTTAGGTTTTGAATCATGGTAAACATCCCTTCATTGGGTTTCCTGTAACTTGGGAGAACTGGTAAAGGTATACTTTTTTTAATCTATGTTTTAAAAGTAATTTATATATTTCATATTAACATAGTAATATTTAGCACTTAAAAAGTCAATTAAAGTACTGTAAAGAATTGTTAAATTATTTCAAAGAAAGTTCAAAGATTTCTAACTTTTTTATTCTATGCCGCGTAAAACCCACGGCATTAATTTCTCGTTTATCTTTTCAGCGTCCCCCCTTTATATGGGGAAACAGTTCCCAAAAAACCTGCAACTCCGGTGGCCGATCACACTATTATAATTCTAATATGAGTTATTCTGTTGTTGTAAATAATCGCAATTTATGGTACAATTTGTGTTATTAATAACTATATATGCTATTTAGGGGGATTTTATGAGCTTTTTAGAGGGCGGGGATGACCTTATAATCGGCAGGGGTGCGGTCCTTGAGGCCATACGCGCCGGCCGCGGAATTGACGCGCTCTTTATCGCTAAGGGTGACAGGGTCGGTTCTATCGGCAAAATCATATCATCCTGCAGAGACCTTGGGGTACCCATAAAAGAGGTTGACTCCAAAAAGCTTGACTCCATGTGCAACGGCGCTAATCATCAGGGGGTGGCGGCATCTGTCCCCGCTCACTCATATTGCGGCGTTGACGATATATTAAACGCAGCGTCCCAAAAAAACGAAGAACCTTTTATAGTTATATGCGATGAGATAGAGGACCCGCACAACTTGGGAGCCATCATCCGCAGCGCTGAATGCGCGGGTGCTCACGGTGTGATTATTCCCAAACGACGCTCGGCCTCTTTAAGCTTTGCGGTGTCTAAAGTGTCCGCTGGCGCCCTTCATCATTTGCCCGTCGCCCGCGTCGCTAATTTATCGGCAGCAATAGATGACCTTAAAAAAAAGGGTCTTTGGATATACGGAGCCGATATGCAGGGACTCACCTGGTGCCAAACTGATTTAAAGGGAGCTTTGGCTCTGATAATAGGTTCCGAGGGCAGTGGTCTTGGGCGGCTTATAAAAGAAAAATGTGATTTTTTGGTCTCTCTTCCCATGAAGGGGAAAATAGAGTCTTTAAACGCCTCTGTAGCCGCGGGAATTATAATGTTTGAAGTGAGCAGGCAGAGATCCGGTTTAGGCAACTACTGATTAATTTATAGGGTGATATTATATGCGCAATAATGACAACTTGCATCCTGACGTGTCCGTGGATGAGATTTTAGAGGATTTGTCCTCAAAGTATGATATTGACAAGCAGGATGAGTCCGGCTCCAAGATATGGTCCTTGGATGAGATCGACTCCCTTTTGGGTATTGATAAACCGGCTGCTGAAAAAAAAGAGCCGGCCGATAAACCTGTTAAAGACGACTTCCAAAAATCGGCTTTTAAAAGCACCGTTGTGTATAAACCTGAACAGCTTTCGATGGATCAGGATACCCAAAGCGGCGCCCATGTATATGACTCACAGCCATACAAAGACCAGCGGTTTGATGACGGTTATGAGGATGGGGAAATTGAATTTTATTCTCCTGTCTTTGACGATGACGACAGCTCGGATGATAGGCTTGATTTGACGGACAAGCTGTCATCCATATCAGCTGAGTCTGAAGATAAAAATAGTGACGATAGTGCCGACGTCCAGGCGGACTCTGACACAAAGAAATTTGATTGGGAACCTCCTTTTAAGCGGGAGACTGACGTACATCTACCCCCTCCCGATTCAGGGCAAGACCCGCACGCCAATAAATCCACTGCGGTTTTAGATAAACCCATTTACACGAATACGGAGCCTGCTCCCCAGTATACAAAAGATAAAAGCGCCCAAAAAAACGGCTCTGTACGCTCAAAGCTTGGGACACTGTTCAACTCTGTTTTTAACATAAAGGAATCTGATGAATATATAGACATCGATGACATAGGCACCGGCAGTGAAACTGTGGGCGATGATCCAAAAATCCGCGAAGATGCCTATGAACCTGTAAAAGCTGTTGATGAACCCGCTCCCGCTCCTGCAAATCAACAGAATCTGGCGGACATACGCCCTATCTACAATAAAGATATCAAGCACAGCATATCCACCAAAATGGTCGAGCGCAGTATCCCCAGTGGTAAGTCGGCTATGGAGAGCGATAAGTACAGGACAAAATTTATAAATCCGCCTACACAAAGAATTGAAAAAACCGGCGAATATGAACTGAATAAATTGGGCAAGATGCCTGAACCTGTTGATCGTCCGGGAATGATGATAAAAAAGAAAAAGATCACAAACACCGCTGATCTTGAACCGATTCCCACCATCATCGCGGCAGAGGATTTGGCACAGAGCGATACAAAGGTTTTAGGTCCGCTCCCCGGCAATGACGCTTTGAGCCCGGATGAGATTGCCGGCCAGATCAAACTTACGGGGTTTGATGAAAAAGAAGAAACCGTAAAAATTGACGAGGACCTTGCGCAAAAAGAACTGAAATCCGCGCGCAGTGAAAAATTGAAAAAATTTAAACTGACCGATGATTTAGACGGCACGATTTTAGATGAACCGGACGCGGACGAAGCACTGCAGGCGGAGGACTACGACATAAAAAATTCCGTGCCCTTTATGTCTGAATACATAGACGACGAGTACGAAAAACCCAGTGATAAAGCACGGATATTAAGCGCTTTTTCAAGGGCCGGCAAGTTTAATATAACAACGATTGCGGCCCAAGCTTTAGTTTTTGTGTTTTCAGTTGCTCTCTACGCGGTCTCCGGCGTAAATGAATTTATGTTCGGCAATTCGGTTACAGGTCTTATTCTCGTCAATATGTTTTTAATACTGATTGCGGGTGTTTTTGGTATAAGCACTATTGTAAAGGGTATATCCGGCATTATTTCCCGAAAGCCGAATACGGCCACCGGTGCCGCTTTGGTCTTTGTTGTATGCCTTTTACAGTGTATTATTTTGATATTCTCATCCCATGACGCTTTTTTAAATTCAGTTATCTATGCACCGATCGCCTGCTTTTCCCTGCTTATCTCTTCTATATCAAGGTATATTAACCTTAAAAGGGCGCTTAACAATTTTGAATTTTCCACAAACGGAACCAAGATGCATTCTACAGAAAAGATATCCGAGGAGGACGACGCGCTCGAGATAGGACGCGGGCTTTTGATGGGGGAGCCCGATATCCG
>JAIRUF010000060.1 GCA_031254555.1 Oscillospiraceae bacterium
ATTTTGAGATGAACATGCCCTATAGCTTAGAGGCTGAACAGGCGGTTTTAGGCTCTATTTTGATTGACCCTCCCTGTATAAATCAGATACAGTCGACCGGAAGCGGGTTTAAAACCGAATACTTTTATTTGCCGCAGCATAGAGCGATATATTCCGTTATGCTCAGCATTGAGGGTATGGGCGGCAAAATTGATCCACTTCTTGTTCTGGAAAAGCTTAAGGAAGAAAAAATATATGACGACGCTGCCGGCAAGACATATCTTTTTCAGTTGGCGCAATCGGTTCCCTCAACGGCCAATGTTGAAGCGTACGCCAAAATTGTAAGGGAAAAGTTCTACATACGCACATTGCTGAACGTCTCAAAAGAGATTATAGACAGCGCCTCCGGCAACGATGAAAGTGCAGATACTCTGCTGGATATAGCTGAACAGAAAATATATGATATCAGGCAGGGCAGGAACACCTCCGGCGCTGCAAGAATCGGCGACATTTTGACGGATAGTGTGTATGATCGGCTCACAAAGCTAAATTCACCAGAGCGTGAAAAATATTTAGGTTTCTCCACGGGATTTTCAGATATAGACAGGGTCATCTCGGGCCTTAACAAGTCTGACTTGATAATAGTGGGAGCCCGTCCCGCAATGGGTAAGACAAGCTTTGCATTAAACATCGCGAGGAATGTGACCGTACAAGCTAAAAGGAAAGTTCTGTTTTTCTCACTTGAAATGACAAAGGAACAAATAGCGCAAAGGGTCCTTGCGACAGAGGCAAGGGTGCTTGGCACAAAGATGAGAACAGGCCTTTTAAATGAAGGCGAATGGACAAGAATAAGCGCGGCGACATCTGCTCTTTATGACTGCCCCCTATACTTTGACGACACGTCAAACATAACTGTTCAGGAAATGAAGGCCAGGGTAAGGCGGCTTAAGGATGTTGACTGTGTGATAATAGACTACCTTCAGCTCATGAAATCCGGAGGCAGGACGGAGAACAGGGTTCAGGAAGTCTCAGAAATAACAAGGAATTTAAAGTTGATGGCCAAAGACCTTAATATTCCCGTCATAGTTCTAGCGCAGCTTGCCAGGGGTACAGAGGGGCGCGGCAAAAACCACAGGCCTCAGCTCTCCGATTTACGCGAATCAGGCTCTATCGAGCAGGATGCGGACATCGTAATGATGCTTTACAGAGATGATTACTATAATCATGATGAAGATATAAATGATGAGGATGAAGTGAACAAAGTGGAGGTTTTAGTCCAAAAAAACAGGCATGGCCCAACTGAAAACATAGAACTTGGCTGGGATCCGGATTTCACTTTATTCAGAGCTTTGGAAAGGAACAGGGATGGATTCTAAAGTCTTATCTGTTATGGAGCGCTATGGTATGCTTTCTTTTGGCGCGGCTATTATAGTCGCGTTTTCGGGAGGGGCTGACTCTGTTGCGCTTCTGTCATTTCTAAATTCCATAAAAGAAAAATATAGATTAAGGATTATTGCTGCGCACATCAATCACGGAATACGAGGAGAAGAGGCTGACCGCGATGAAAATTTTGCCGTAGATTTCTGTAACGGTCTAGGGGTGGAGATAAAAACACTAAGGGTAAATATCCCGGAAATTTCAAGACAAAGCGGCGAGAGTGTGGAGGAGTGCGCAAGGCGGATAAGGTATCAATTTTTGCAGGGAATAGACGATCTGTCATTGATTGCCACCGCACACACATTAAGTGACAGTATGGAAACCGTCCTTTTTAATTTAACAAGGGGAACGGCACTTAAAGGGCTTTGCGGTATACCGCCAAAGCGCGGCAGGATCATAAGGCCGCTTATAGAGTGCACAAGGAGCGACATTGAAGAATACTGCCAAAAACACTCTCTGAATTTTGTGACTGACAGTACAAACAAAGATATAACTTATTCAAGGAACCGCATCAGGCAAACTGTTATCCCGCAGCTTAAGATTATAAATCCGTCACTGCACAACGCTTTTTCAAGGTGCGTATCAAGCTTAAAGGAAGATGAGTCCTTTATAAGTTTAAAGGCGCAAGAGGTAATCCTTAACGCTAGGGCAAAAAACGGATATCTGGCAGATTTTATAAGCGAACAGCATCCTGCGCTCAGGAAAAGGGTTATTGCCTGTCTTATACGCGAAAACTCAGGGGTAATGCCTCTGGGCAAACACATTGACCTGATTGACAATATTCTTAAAACCGGCGGGCAGGTTCAGGTTTGCGATAAATGTGCCGCAAGGGTTAAAAACAATATCTTAAGTTTTGTGCAGCCAGGTTCTAAACCCAAAAGCTGGAGTGTAGAATATAAAGATTCTGTTATACAAACTCCGTTGGGTGACATTGAAACTGAAATTATTGATAATATTGACAATAAAAATATACAGAAAATTAACAAACACATATTGGATAATTGCATAGATTATGATAAAATAACTAGTAATGTTTTTTTTAGAAGCAGGAAAAGCGGCGATTCTTTTTCTCAAAAGGGAAGAAATATCACAAAGACGCTTAAAAAACTTTTTAACGAGGAAAAAATACCGGTTGAACACAGGGATAATATAATAATACTCTGCGCACAGGATGAAATACTTTGGATAGACGGTTTCGGCCCAAGTGAGAAAGCGGCTGTAACTGATAAGACCAAAAAAATTCTTTTAATAAAGATCAGGAGGCCGGATATTGAAAGAGGATATTAAAGAAGTCTTGCTTGGCGAAAAGGAAATTCAAAAGATCGTAAAAGATCTCGGCGGACGCATAAGCAGAGATTACAGCGGCAAAAACCTTCTGCTCGTCAGTGTACTTAAGGGCTCCGTCGTTTTCATGGCAGACCTTATGCGTGCCATAACAATACCGTGCAAAATAGATTTTATGATAGTTTCAAGCTATGGCGATAAAGCGGTAAGCTCCGGGCATGTTAAGATAATAAAGGATCTGGACATAAACCTTGCCGGTTACGACCTTGTCATAGTTGAGGATATTTTAGATACCGGCAAAACTTTAAAATCACTTATGGAAATCTTAAAGACCAGGAATCCGCAAAGCATAAAAGTCTGCACTCTGCTCGACAAACCTGACAGGAGAGAGGTTGAGTTACCCGAAGAAAACTACAAGGGTATAGAAATTCCAGATGAGTTTGTTGTGGGATACGGTCTTGATTACAATGAAAAATATCGTAACCTGCCCTATGTGGGGATACTAAAGCCAGAGGTTTACTCTGATTAAAGCATTTTTTTAGGAGGAATTATTGATTTGGAAAATAAAAGAAGCTGGACATCAATACTGTCGTGGTTATTTATACCAATGATTCTAATATCGGGAATAATGTGGTACCTTTCATCCAACAGTACTGATAAGGCAAAGTATTTTGAGATATTGCAATATTTTGACGACGGTAAAGTTACAGAGTATGAGCTTAACATCGGCAGCGGCAAGCTTTCATATAAACTCAGTGACGAAAAAGAAATAAGGGTTTATACTGTGCCTAATGTAAACTTGTTTATAGAGGATATACATGATAAAGTGAGGGAATATAATCAGGAAAATCCCGACAAACCTATAAAGATGAATTACGCTCAGGGCGCTGCCAGATCAACATGGCTTTCCATCGTGCCTCAGGTACTTCTTATGCTTATTGCAATAGGAGCCTTAATTTGGGTTCTTAGAAGCACAAGCAAAGTTATGTCAAATGAAAACAACAGGACTCTAAGCTTTGGCAAGGCCAAAGTAAAAGCAGAGGTTGACAACCAGCGTAAGACAACTTTTGAGGATGTTGCAGGTGTTGATGAGGAAAAAGAAGAGCTCAGTGAAATTGTAGAGTTCTTAAAAGACCCAAAAAAATTTAGTGAACTGGGTGCAAGGATACCAAAGGGCGTTTTGCTCGTTGGGCCTCCCGGAACAGGTAAAACCCTTTTGGCAAGAGCTGTTGCAGGGGAAGCAGACGCACCGTTCCTCTCTATTTCAGGGTCAGATTTTGTTGAGATGTATGTTGGAGTTGGAGCCTCCAGAGTTAGGGACTTATTTGAATCCGCAAAGAAAAAGGCTCCTGCAATAATATTTATAGATGAGATTGACGCTGTCGGACGCCACCGCGGTGCGGGAATGGGCGGCGGTCACGATGAACGCGAACAGACTTTAAATCAGCTTCTTGTTGAGATGGACGGATTTGGCACAAACGAGGGTGTCATTATTGTAGCTGCTACTAACCGGCCTGACATCTTGGACCCTGCACTTTTAAGGCCGGGGCGTTTTGACAGGCAGGTCACGGTAAACTATCCGGATATAAAAGGTCGCGAAGAGATATTAAAAGTTCACGCTAAAAATAAACCTCTTGCGCCGGATGTAGAGCTTGACAAGATTGCGGCGTCTACTGCAGGATTTACAGGGGCAGACCTTGAAAACCTGCTCAACGAGGCGGCTCTTTTGGCGGCAAGAAGGGGATACAGGGCAATTACAATGCCTGAAATAGA
>JAIRUF010000094.1 GCA_031254555.1 Oscillospiraceae bacterium
TGGAGATAAAAAACGAACCATGTTCGTTAATATTGTCGCTAATAATTACATTTGGCTTTGTTTCAAAAAGATATTAATGAAATATAATTTGAAGGGGTCAATAATAATGAAGTTTACAAAACATTATGTCGCAGAAAGCGACTTATTAAAATTTATAAATCAACAATACGCAATAAAAGGCGAAAAGATACGCTTATACAAGGGGAATGTCTTTTATATACAATCCCCAATAGGACGAAAAGTATTAAAATTGTATGAGCCATCGTGTACAAATGAAGCCATTCAAACTACACATATTATTCCGTATTTAGATAGTTGCGGATTTCCGGTAGTACAGATAATACCCACTGTTTCGAGCGAACTATACGTTACCTTTGAAAAGTCTGGAAGCAATATCATCGGCGTATTGTTTGAATACGCTGATGGCATAGATATTGGATTTTTGCATAGATGGCGCGACAACAAACAACCTCTCGTTAATCCTTTGGCGAGGCAAGTCGGCAGGTCGGTGGGGTTAATGCACCGTTTAATGGAGAACTACGAAAAACCCCTAATTCATAAAGGCAAGGAGCGTTTTTTCGATACATTGGTTTGGCTGATGCGCAGGGATAATTATGATAAAGCCAAAGCCCACGATTTGGAAATATATGGGATTGAATTGTGGGACATACTAAAAAACTTACCCACCGGTTTTTATCACGCTGATATGCACACGGGTAATGCTAAGTACCGTAACGGGCAATTCACATGGATGGATTTTGATATGGCGTGTATGTCCTATCCTGTTCTTGACCTCGCATGGCTTGCAGAAACTGATTATGTTTGGTTTCACGAAGAATCCATAGACCGCTCCCGCGCCGTACTTGACGAAATCTATGCTGGATACAGTATGGAGCGGACGCTGATCCGTATTACGTCTTATTCCTGTTATACATTATGGATGTCTTGTTACAAGTGTAGTAATGTGTGGAGAAAACAAAAAAATAGACCCACAACAAATGGATAGAGAGCATGATTGGTTAATGCGTTGGCGAAAGGTTTGTGACAAGCTAACATAACATTATAAGCATTTTCTTCATGTGACAAATGTAAGCGTCAAATGCAAAAACGGTAACGGAAGCGCAAAGCGACGGCAAAATGGGCAAATCAAATGACAGGATAGCTCCGACAAGAACCGGGGATTTTATCGCTCCAAGGAAGAAAATCATCCAATTTCCCAGTCGTAGCGTTCGGAATATTATCAAATAAAAAGACAAGATACTCAAAAGGCCGTAGGAGATTTTCCTTGGCGGTTTCAATAATGGAATATATAATCGAGCTTGCCTTGGCGCCGTTTGGAGTATTGTTGAAAAGCCAGTTTTTCCTGCCTATCACAAAGGGTTTCACTGCTCTCTCCGCTTTATTGTTGCTGATTTCGAGACGTCCATCAAGGAGAAACCGTTCAAGATATACTCTTTGAGAACCGGCGTAATGAACCGCCAGACCGAGAAGCGACTTCGGCAGAGTTTTTATTGATTGCGCCCACTTGAAAAACTCGTCAAGCACAGGTTTTGAGAGTTCAATGCGTTTTTGGTACCGTTCAGTTGGCTTCATATCGGCAAATTCCCGCTCATTTTTGAACAGCAGGTCGCAATAATGTTTGCCAACTATAGCGCCGCTGCCCTCCCTGTCTTTCTCCGGCAGAACCTTCAATGCTTCATCAAATTTCCTGCGCATATGCGCCCAGCAGCCGACGACGATGAAATCGTCCGGCAGATTGTGATAACCGTCGTACCCGTCGGCATGTAAATACCCCTTGAACCCTTTCAAAAAGGTTTCCGGGCGTTCCCATTTCCGGTCGGGCTGATATTCATAGAGTACGATATGCCGGTCGGTGCCACCGCCTGTCCGGTAGAGCCACATATAGCTCTTGCTCTGCGCCGATTTTCCCGGTTCATGGAGCACTTGCACGGTAGTTTCGTCAGCATGCAGAACATCGCGTTCCAGCAATCTCTTTTTCAGCCTCTCATACAGCGGCTCCAACCAGTCTCTCGCGCATCGAATAAGCCAGTTCGACATAGTTTGCCTCGACAGCATGATTCCTTGCCGGTTCCACTCCTGCTCCTGTCTGTAAAGAGGCACGCCCGTCACAAATTTCTGCGTCATGATATGCGCCACACTCTCCGGCGACGCGAAACTTCCTTTTATCACCGGTTCAGGCATTGCCGCTTTTACTATCGGCGTGTGATCGTTATTCTTTTCGCAGTCGCGGCAGGAACAGATATCCTGTACATGCTCTACTATCCTGACTTGCGCCGGTACGATTTTCAGTTCGCGCCGGATTTCATGTCCCATGACGTGCAACCCCCCGCCGCACTCCGAGCAGAGGCGCTCGTCTGCTCCAAGTTCATGTCTGACGATCTCGACCGGCAAGTTCGGCGGCAGTCTGTCGCCGGCAGAACGTTTGCGCCTGCGGCAGTGTTTTTCAATCTCCACAAGCTCTGGTTCGGGAACATTTTCATCGGCAACAATCTCGGCTTCGTCGAAAAGATTCATCTGGTCTACATCATATTCGCTTTTTTCACTTGATGAGCCAAATCGCTTATGTTTCGATAGCCGGAACTGCTCCTCATAATACTTTACCAGCGCTTCCAACTCATTTATTCTGTTTTTCAACGCGGTTATTTCCGCTGATGTTTTATCATTTTTTGTTAAATTACTCATAGCGGTATTGTATCACAAAATCCGCCAAATAGCACGAATTTTCCATGACTTTTCCGCTAATTTTTTCTTAAACCGCACACGTTCCACGGATTTCGTCTGAAACTATTACTTCGTTGCGTTTCACTTTCTGTTCTATACGAGCTCCGCTCAACAAAATATTCAATTCCTCTCCTGTAAAATCCATCGTTGCCTCTTCTCCTATTGTTGGCCACCCGAAATGCCCTTTCTCTAATCGCTTGAAGTACACCCAGTACCCATCGCCGTCCCATTCAAGTATCTTCACTCGGTCCCGTGCCCTGTTGCAGAATACATATACTGCCTCGGCAAACGGGTCTAATTTAAAACTGCTCTCCACTATCGCACTCAGTCCGTTTATGCTTTTCCTCATATCTGTGTGTCCGCACGCTAAATATATCTTTTTCTCCCCGAACCTCAGCATAGCTCCACCAACACTTTACACACTTTTGTCAATATTTCTGTATCTGTGGTCTCATCTGCCCTCACCCGGCATTTCCCTATCTCTATTGTTACTCCCACTTCTTCGTCTTTTTGGCTTTCCTCAGCGGCGCTCACCTGCGTCCACCCGACCGGTGGTAATTGTGCCAATTCCGGCTTTCCGGTCATCTCTTTCACCGCCGCCGAACGCAACCGCCTCTGCCAGTAATGATATCGGTTTACGTGCATTCCCTCCCGCTCACAATATTTTGTTATACTCAATCCGCTCTTGACCCGTTGTCTCATGATTTCCGCCCAATGGCTCATTCGGTATTCTGCCGCTATCTCTCTCGTGTTTTTCATTCTATACAACAACCCCTATCATTCGACTTTAAAATGCACTACTGTGATTTTTCATCTCTTTTCGTATTATTGTAACATGTTTTTCACGCGTTTCATATGTCCGCTTTATTTTTCGATTACTTTGAGAACAGCGACTTTATATATATGCTGTCACAAGCGGCGGGCGACCGGCAAATACTGGCAAAACAGCTTGGTATTTCTCCGCATCAGTTGAGCTATGTGACTCACTCAAACGCCTGAGAGGCTGTATAATATGAA
>JAIRUF010000095.1 GCA_031254555.1 Oscillospiraceae bacterium
CCTATATTAATTGGTATGGGGGTGCGCGTGTTATCAGCCAGGCATTGCATGACTATCCATGCAGCCCGGATTTGCATTTATATAAAGCGCTGTTCGTGTTAATAAATAAGAAAAAAAATTATTTGCCCAGAGGAAATATGACCGCTATTGAACAAAGAGAATATTGGGCTGGGCAAAGGGAAATATTCGAGCATCATAATAAGATAGCCGCCCAGTATGGTAAAAGAATTATAATCAAAGATGGCGAGTTTTATATAGTGCCATTATAGCTGCATTTATTTTTATAGAAGCAGTTTTGCCATTAGAGGTCGTGGCGGTTATTACGGCCTCCCCCTGTGCCAAAACTGTTATCCTCCCTTGATTGTCAACCTTTATTATGTTGGGATTGCTGCTTTGCCATGTTACATTCTTTTCTGAATCGGCTATATCGTTCCCAAGCAGTGTGTATGTCAACTTCTGCGTGCTGCCCACTTTGAGATTTAGCAAATCGCCCTCGTTGATTTTAATTCCCTCAGGCGGTGATCCGGAAAGCACCACATATATTGCGTGGATCCACTTAGCGGATTCAAATGAAGTTACTGAGGTTAAGTCTGTTTGCCCGCTGCAAAGCCTGAAACTTTCAGCAGAGGTCATCTGTGAAGGCAGCGGAGTTTCCGCAGGATGATTGGTTGAGCATTCATCTGTGGCAATTATTACGGGCACAACCTTTGCACCGATTTTTGCGGCTGCAGGATCAGTCACCACCCATTCTTGATTATTCGAATCCGTATAGCCGTTTGCCCTCAGATTTGGATAATAATAACGAGTTGTATCCAAAAGCTCGCTCCTCCCCTTTGATAGGAATTTTGCCTCAGAGTCAACTGTGTAAAAATCAAATTGCCTTATGGAGTTTATGTCAATACCGCTTGCATTTAAAATAGTTTTAAGCGTGGGGCCCTTTGCGTATTGCAGCTTTACCGTCCCCACTCTTGTTATATATGTGTAGTAGCTTTCATATTGCGTCATTCTTTTAAGCTGATCGCGTGTAAATTCTGCCTTTACGGCGTACGGTCCTCCCCAATATCCAACATATATTTTAAGGGTTTCGGGAACTTGTACAGCGCTTACCGGGATAAAAGCCGACAGCAAGGCAATTAAAAATACAACAACTGTCATTATACTCAACAACTGTCTTAATTTTTTCATAAGCTCCCTCCGTTCCATATCGGCATAAAAATAAAACCGTAACCTGATTCCCCATTAAAACCGGTTGGGGAATCAGGTCTTTTTTAATACTTAACTTACGCTTCTACTTTTCTTTTACCATTAATGATTACAATTCCTGCAAATGAACCTAAGCATAAAACAGCAAAAGCTGCAAATTGCGGGTTATCTCCCGTTGATCCGCCGTTAGACTTTTTATCGTTACCTTTCTGGTCTGCTAGATCCGTTGGGTCAGTCGGGTCCGTAGGATCCGTAGGATCTGTCGGGTCTGTCGGGTCTGTTGGATCTGTCGTATCTGTTTTCTCCACATAACCCAGTCCAAAAACTCCGAGCAATGCTGACTGAATTGACACGGTGGCACCGCCTTGCGAGATTGTTGCATCAACTATCTGCGCGTCTCCGTCTATTCCAAATGCCGCGCCAAACTCAAACTCTTGCGTTACTTCATTGACAAGTGTCAGTGTATATGGAGTTTTCAACTCTTTGATTTCAGTTGCTACACCATCCACAACTTTGCTGACTGAGACGATAAAGTATACAACACCCTCATGATCTACAAGCTCGCCCGCAATCGCATCAATATCAGCGGCATCAATACCGGCGGCTGCAGCTGCTGCAGCGTCCCCTATTAATTCAAAATTTATGACAATTTTTATCTCGCTGCCGTCTATTGCGGCATCAATATCCGCCTGCGTTATAAGTTCAGCTATAAGCGCGTCCTCGTCAATAGTGATGGAATCACTGAGATCTCCTGTATACTCAACCTCAAATGTTGGTGTTACAGGTGGCGGTGTAGCGCCGTTATAGTAGAACGTCTGCACGTCGCTGTCAAGCCCCCAGCGGCCAGCAACCATAACCTTTACTATTGTAGGCTTATCTGTAAATGTGTAAGAGTTGAAGTTTGCATTGTTGTTGACTTGAGCATAATCGTATACTGTGTCATATATTGTAGGGTCGCTTGGAACTTCGCCGTCCACTCCAACGGTGTAGTATACAAATGCTCTGCCGTTTGGATCAGTAAAGTTTAGTTTTTCACCGACAAGGTCTGTCGCGCCGCTTGCTATACTTGGTGTGACCGGCTTAAATTTTTCAGCCTTCTCATCAGTAATTTCTATTGTGCCCGGAGCTGGTTTTCCCTCATTTGTAAGCATATATTTTGAAAAGGCGTCCCTTTGCTGTTCCTGAGGGGTTTCCTGTCCAAACCTTAAAACTCCCGTTCCAGCAAAATCAATTATCATGGGAACGAGGACCTTACCGTCCTGCGCAGTTGCCCATGACGCACTGTCAAGCGTCGAACCTAGAAAGCTGCGAACCTGCCCACCGTTAGGGAAATAATACCTGGGGGTGTTAAAAGCCTTATCAACTGTGAGCTTTACTATAAAGGTTCCACTACTGTCTATAAAATTGATGATACGGTCTCCGTCGAGCGAGCTTACATCAATGCCGAGGGAAGCCAATATACCTTCGACTGTGGCACCTTTAACATTGAGATTGGTTCCAGGTGAAGGGTTAGTATTATAATCTGAGAAATTATATGATACATCCCCCTCCGCTAACGCAATAACATTTAAATCATCCATGCTAAGTTCGTAAATTTCACCATTATATTTTACTATAAGATGGGGGTCACTGCCTGCTGCTGACGCTGTTAACTGGACAATAAAAAGCCCAACTATTATCGATAAACATACCAGCAACGCTAAAAATCGCTTGTTTTTTAATTTACTCATGTACACAATCCTTTCTTTTTTATATTTTAGTTCCTCCTATTTATAATTTAATTCCCCGGCATATAAAATACCGAGGAATCAAAAATTTAAAATTTTATTTTACTGCTACTTTTCTTTTTCTGTTGATAACTACAACGCCTGCAATTGCGCCTGCTCCAAGAATTGCGAAGATCAAAAATTCCGGTGTTTCATCAGCAGTTTTTACGCCGCCTGTTTTTTTATCGTCTTTTTTGTTGCCGTCTTTCTTGTTGTCATCTTTCTTGCCGCCATCATCTGAAAGAGTGGTTGCAATTGCGAACTCGTCAAGGCTTATAAGTGTGAAAGATAAAGTTGTTCCGTCCTCAGAAACTATGGCATCAACGATTTGGGCCTCGCCGTCAATAATCATAAGAACCTTAAAATCAGATCCCTGAAGATCTTCCGGTAGTGCAAACTCGATGAACAATGGCTGTTCTAGAAGACCTGTGATTTCTTCTGTCTCATTGTTTGCAGTCTTTGTGATCTTTAAGGTGAAGAAATCTAATCCATCATATGTCTCACCTGCAAGAGCATCTGTAAATAACTTTTCGTTGCCTGAGCTGTCAAGTTGTATCAGCTCAATTTTAAACTTTATTGGATAACCATCTTCCACATATGCACGGATGTCGTCCTCAGTTACATAGAGTGCATGAAGGTAATTTTTAATTTCCTCAATATTTACTAAATATCCCGCGTTACTAAAATCATACTCAACTATATAAGTATATACTTGATCTTCAAAATCTTCATAACCTTCAGACGTTATCAAGATGTCAAATATATTTGCCTCGTCGCTGTCAAATAATGAATTGGGGAAAGTTATTACTCCTACTTCAGGGTCTATCTCTACAAGGTCAGTTACATCTTCATCGTTTACATAAATTTTGATGCCGTCAAGCCAATCTGTCTCATCGGGATCAAACTGAACATAATAATTGTCGTCCTCATCAAAATCTGAATATAATATAGGAGCCGCTTTGTCTCCATCGCCTGGCTCTGTTGTGTCTTCTTCCTCAACTGTAAGTGTGAAAGTTACATCGTCATAGCCATCAGCTGTTATTTTAACTGCATAGCTGCCTTCTGCCAGTTCCTCATCGAGTGTTAATGTTATTTTTCCGTCTGTTCCTACAACAAAGTTACTTGAATCTACTGGAACTCCGTCAATAGATATTCCATCTATTGCAGCAAACCAATCTGCAAATTCGTCTAAAAGATCGCTTAAATCAAGAACGATTTCGTCACCCGGCTCTACTGTCACAGCTGGTACTATTGGTGCAGTGGTTTCATCTCCGCCTTCGTCAGAAGAGTCGGTGATATTAATTGTGGTCTGAATAGTATCTGCATCTTTATCGGTTGAACTTGTTATGAGCAATACATGAGTTCCTACACCAAGCTCCTGAAGAGTTGCAGCCGGAATCATGAGAGATCCAGCATCTATGTCATATGAAGCCGGATTTAAAGCTGTGTCACCTAATGATACTGTGTCATGTTCTTCTAGTATGTCACCATCTGAAACATTAAGCGCATAGTCATCAGCCATTCCATTAAGGTCTACCGAATACGAGGTGTCGGCTGACGCCATCAGTTGGAAAGCAAACAGTCCAACTATGATAGACATGCCCACCAACAGCGCAATAAAGCGCCTGCTTTTAACTTTGTTCATCATATTATCTTCCTCTTTTCCATAAAATAATCTTTTTGCTTTGATATAATAAGTGCCAAGCCATATATTAAAGGCACTAATTCCCATTTATATTTTACGCTAAAAAAAAATTTTTTAAACACTACATCATCAAAATTGCCTTTTCAAATACGGAAGGCCACACAATTTCTCGTATAACCCAATGGCTTGTTACCATAGCATATATTTGCCTTAGGTAATTAAGCTTGGCTTTGTTGAATGATTAAGTTTTCAAGGTACACAAAAAATCACCACAATCACATATGTTAAATATACACCTTTAATTGTCACCTGTCAATTACTTTTACAAAATATTACCATTTTGTAATATTTTGTATATATTATGAACTACGTCGGTTTTCTGGCTTTTTTTTATCAATTTCTGTCACACTTTTTTTTGTGCTGACCTTGTCATAATATTTTTTAAACTGAACATTTGCCATCATCTTTACATTGCATGACCTGCAAAGATATATGGCTCTAAACTGCCCGCCCAAAAATCTCCAGCCATCTATTTTTTTTGCGCTTTTACCGCAGCGGATACACTTGCACTGCATTGCGCTTTTATCTATCAGCGGATCATTTACATCACTTATTATATATGGTTTAAAAAACATTTTTTTATAAAAATCTTCACTGCAATTTTGTATGTGTGGTTCCAACCTATCTTTATCATACAGTTTTTTAAAGCACTTGGCGGATATTTCGCTGTCAGTCAAGGCTCTGTGCAAAACAAATTCTTCAAGGTCTATGCGCAAAAGCTCGGCTGCACTGTTTAGCCCCAGCTGTTGAGCTTTAGACAGTTTAAGGCATTCCATACAGTACCTTTGAATGTCAGCGTATTGCTTTATAAAATAAATGTCGTTTAT
>JAIRUF010000112.1 GCA_031254555.1 Oscillospiraceae bacterium
CCAGTGTAAGCCAGTTTAATGGGATTGTTATATCAATTGCAGTCCCCAGCAAGTTTACAGCAAAAAGGGCGGCAAACCCGGAGAGAGGTATCATCAGCATAGATCTTAGCCAGTGTCCCGACTTTGCTATTGCGTAAATCATAATTATTACAATTGCGACAGCAATGACTCCAAATATAATTTTCAACGCCATATTAATTTACACCTCTTGAAACCTGCTGCACACAACGGATGTACAGCTGATATTTTTTGATTTTGCAATTCTTAACAGATATCTGTATCTTGCTTTAAGTGCCTCTATCTCATAAATAAGGGAGTCTACCAGATCCTCGTCCGATTCCAGTTCAAACCGAAAATACGCATCGTCTATCATGCGGCACACCTGTCTTATGTCTTTGAGAATACCCTCTTCTTCGTTTACCTCTTTTGGCGCCTTTGAGTCCTTAATCCCTGAGTCAAGATCGTATTTCATAAGAATCCTCCTTTATATCTTTATGAATAAGTGTTGGAACATTATACCAATAATATGCATGATTTTATGAAAACTTATCCTTTAAACACCGTCTGTAAAAATGAGAACTTTGTGTCAAAAAAACAATAATGTATTGACAATTTGGCGAAGTAGAGCTAAAATACACCTAGTAAAATTTAATACACCACTTTATCAAGAGTGACTGAGGGACAGGCCCTGTGAAGTCCGGCAACCTGCTTTTGCAAGGTGCCAAATCCTGCGGTATTAACCGAAAGATAATGCTTTTACCCTTCGGTTATGAACGAAGGGTTTGTTTTTTAGTTATAGGAGGATTTATGTCTAAATACTTTTTTACATCAGAATCAGTTACAAAAGGACATCCGGATAAGGTCTGCGATCAGATATCTGACGCCGTTTTGGATGCCATAATAGCAAAAGATCCCTATGCCAGAGTGGCATGTGAGACAGTCTGCACTACAGGCCAGGTAATGATCATGGGTGAGATATCGACCTCATGCTATGTTGAGATCCCAAAAATTGCACGGCGCGTGATCTGCGACATAGGGTATAACGACGCTTCCATGGGGTTTGACGGCAACAGTTGTGCCATACTCTGTGCCATTGACGAACAGTCACCTGACATAGCTTTGGGAGTAGACCGCTCTTTAGAGGTCAAAACCGGTGATGAGGACATATACAACTTAAACGGCGCCGGGGACCAGGGGATCATATTTGGGTTCGCCTGCGATGAGACAGAAGAACTCATGCCTTTGCCGGTATCGTTGGCCCACAAGCTTGCATTAAAACTGACGCAGGTGCGTGAGAACGGAACCCTTCCCTATCTTAAGCCTGACGGTAAAACCCAGGTAACCGTAGAGTACGATGATAACCGCTCTCCGGTGCGCGTCGACGCAATCGTTATTTCAACTCAGCATTCCGACGATGTTGATTTAAACCAAATACGCGTGGATTTAGTTAAGGATGTCATACATCCTGTTATCGATGAAAGCTTGATGGACTCTCACACCGTAATTTATATAAACCCAACAGGTCGTTTTGTAACCGGAGGGCCGGCGGGAGACAGCGGGCTTACCGGTCGCAAGATAATTGTTGACACATACGGAGGGTACTCCCGTCACGGCGGCGGTGCTTTTTCAGGAAAGGATCCCACCAAAGTTGACCGCAGCGCGTCATACGCCGCAAGGTATGCCGCTAAAAACATAGTTGCGGCGGGCATTGCAAAAAAATGTGAGATACAGATCTCTTATGCCATAGGCATTGCACATCCCATCTCTATAATGATAGACACGTTTGGCACAGGAGCTGTTTCCGACTCTAAAATAGCTGAGATTGTAAAAAAAGTTTTTGATTTAAGGCCTACCGCCATAATAGACAAGCTTGATCTGCGCCGGCCAATATATGAAAAACTCGCCTCTTACGGGCATATGGGCCGCGAGGACCTGGACGTCCCATGGGAGAAAACGGATAAAGCAGAAATTATAAAAGAGCTTGCAGGCATTTAAATATAACGGTCTATAGACCGAAGGAACGGGAAATCGCAAGAAGATATTCTTTCAAGCTGGCTTACAATTACATGCGTTTGGCTGGCAAAATAGTTTTTATTTTAATAATCTTTATTGATTTGATAATTCTATTTTGATATAATAAGCTATAGAACTCTTTTTGTAATTGTAGATATCTCTTGTCTTGGAGGAATTTATTTGAGAATACGCAAACAAAAACTTGGAGATCGCAACATAGTAGGTGCCAAGGTCGAACAAGTTCGCAAAGAGAAGGGCCTGAAGCAAAAGGATCTTCTCACAAGGCTTGAAATCAGAGGTATTGAACTTGACGCTTCTGGTCTCTCCAAGCTTGAAGGACAGATTCGGTCTGTAACCGATAAGGAACTGCTTGCCATTTCTCAAGAGCTTTCAGTATCCGTTAATTGGTTATTGGGAATAGAGGAGAAATGAGAGTCGCGGCTCTCATTTCTTTTTTAATTTTCGCTTTAGAACTTTGTAATTTTTTGATCCAATGCAATTTGCATATTTTACAAAAACTCTAATCCATTGACGGTTAAAAAGCCGACGACGTGTAATGATATAATCAAAATCAGATAACCCTTGATAAAGTGCGCAAATGTTCAAATATTTAATATAATATACTTGAGCGGAGGTGCCGCATTGTCAGAACTTTTTAAGCTTTTTACCACATTTTTTAAAATTGGACTTTTCACTTTTGGCGGCGGTTATGCGATGCTTCCCTTAATAGAACGTGAAGCTGTGGACAAAAAGCGCTGGATAACCCGTGATAAGATGCTTGAGTATTTTTCGATAAGCCAGTGCACACCGGGCATAATTGCAGTCAATTCAGCTACTTTAATCGGCTATAAACGCCGCGGTTTTTGGGGCGCTTTTTTTGCAGCGTCGGGAATTGTTACACCGTCGCTTGCCATAATAATTATCTTAGCGTCCATACTGCTTCGCATAGATGACTACCCATACGTTTTACATGCTTTGGCTGGCATAAGGGCGGCTGTTGCAGCCCTTATCACAGGATCATGCATAAAGCTTTTTAAAAGCAATGTAAAGACAGTTTTTGACTTTATCTTTTGCATAGGATCATTCATTGCAATTGCGGTTTTCGGAGCCTCCCCTGTCATTGTTGTAATAACAGCCGTACTATACGGACTGTTTCTTAAAAGAAAATCGGGAGGCGATGTCGATGCATGAACTCATCCTTATGTGCTTTGAGTTTTTTAAAACAGGCCTTTTCGCTATAGGCGGAGGACTTGCAACTCTGCCTTTTCTTTTCGATATGAGTGAAAAATACCCTCACTGGATAAATTCTGCCCAGCTTGCCGACATCATCGCTGTGTCAGAATCTACCCCGGGGCCTATCGGCATAAACATGGCCACATTTACAGGGTTTAAAGTTTATGGGTTTTGGGGCGCTTTTCTCGCAACATTCTCACTCGTGTTTCCTTCGTTTGTAATTATCATAATAGTGGCCAAGTTTTTAAATAAATACAGTGACAGTGAAGTTATAAAATCGGCATTTGCAGGGATACGTCCGGCGGTTGTGGGACTTATTGCCGCAGCCGGATACTCAGTATTTAAAATGGCCGTTTTAAGCGGTCCGGTATCTTCGGTTTACAATATACTGCCAAATATCGAAATTGCGTCCGCTTTCATATTTTTAACTGTACTGATAGCTGTTCACATAAAACCTGCAAAAAAACTTCACCCAATATTTTTTATAGCTCTTGCCGCTGTCGGCGGAATTATATTTAAGCTTTAAAACTCACAGGAGGATATATGACTTTGCATGAAAATTCTATTGACCCTGAGCTGTCTTTGCTAGTTGGGTTAGACACCGGTTCTTATGATGCTCAGGCTTCTATTGATGAGCTTGAAGAGCTTGCGCAAACAGCCGGAGCACAAGTTTTTGCAAAAATCGTACAAAAGCGCGAAAGGCCTAATCCAGCAATTTTTGTCGGGTCGGGTCGTCTTGATGAAATACGCGATATGTGTTCCGCAAACGATATAGATTTAATTATATTTGACGATGAGCTAAGTCCATCACAGCAGCGAAATATTGAGGATTTTACAGGCGTGCGTGTGATAGACAGGACCACGCTGATACTTGATATTTTTGCAATGCGTGCTAAATCCAAAGAAGGTAAGATACAAGTTGAACTGGCACAGCTAAACTATATGCTTCCGCGTCTTTCAGGAAAAGGCGTACAGCTCTCGCGCCTTGGAGCCGGTATCGGTACCCGCGGCCCCGGAGAAAGCAAGCTTGAAAGTGACAGACGCCACATAAGCAGGAGAATTGACTCTCTGCGGTCCGAACTGCAACAAATTGAAAAACGTCGCGTTAATACGCGTGCCAAACGAATTAAGGACGGTGTGGAGAGCGTTGCGATAGTAGGATATACAAACGCAGGTAAATCCACCCTCATGAATAAGCTCACAAATGCCGGGGTTTTGGCCTTGGACAAACTTTTTGCAACACTTGACCCCACAGCCAGAGCGCTTTCCCTGCCAGACGGCCGCAAAGTCATGCTCATTGACACGGTAGGCCTTGTACGCAGATTGCCGCATAAATTGATACAGTCATTTAAATCGACGCTGGAGGAGGCAGTGCTTGCCGATGTTATCCTCAATGTCTGCGATGTTTCAAGCCCTGAATGTGCGAATCACCTTGATGTTACGGCAAAGCTCTTGGAGGAACTTGGAGCCTGTGACAAACCCATTATATCTGTAATGAATAAGTGCGACCTTGTCGAGAATGTTTTTGATATGCCGCTTATCGGAAAAGTTGTTATGATCTCAGCAAAATACGGCACAGGTATAGATGAACTGCTTGACATTATTTCAACTTCCCTTCCTCAAAAAAGGCGTTCCGTTTCATTTTTATTCCCGTTTAACAAGGTAGGACTTGTCTCTGATGTGAGAAAAGACGGAGTGGTTTTAAAGGAAGAGTATCACGACCGTGGGCTTTTCATAACAGCGGTTGCAGATATTACAGTTATCGACAGGCTAAAAGATTATGTTGCGGATTAAAAAAGAGCTTGGATATATCCAAGCTCTTTTTTTCTTTTATTTACAATACCTGATTTTGCTGGCCTATGTCCACCACAACAACCTCTGTCGAGTTGAACATCCTGGGAATCAATCCTCCGTGGGCGAGGCCTCTTCCGACTATCATCTTTTCGTCATAATATCCAAAGGTATACTCAGGGAAAAATCCCTGACCCGGTGCAAACAGCGCAATTCCGAACGGTCTCATCTGCCCGCCGTGGGCATGTCCGGATAAAATTAAGTCCACCTTTTTATACTTGAGATATCTCGGGTAGTACTCCGGATGATGGCAAAGCAATATTTTAAATCCTTTTTGATGCTCAAAATCGGTTAGCCAGTCAAAATCGGCATAAGGGGTTTGCCCCCCTATTATGAACTCATCCCCATATTTTGTATATTCATTGTCCAGCAGTATGGCGCCAGTTGCCTCTATTTCCTCTTTTGTCAATACGTTAAATATAATCTCATGGTTACCATATGAAAAATACGTTTTTGAGATTTTGGAGAGCTGCTCAAAAAAACTCAGAACCCGGTCATAAGTCTTGTTGTGTCTGTTGACAAGATCTCCCGCAACCATTATGGCGTCCGGCTTGGCTTTTTTTGTTTTTTCAATTATTTGATCATACGGTTCATTGTGTAAGTCTGAGAGAAGTACTATCCTTTTACCCTTTGATATTTTGTCACTTTTTACGTTGTATATTACTGTATCCATATACGGACTCTATTTATGCTTCCCCGATATTTCAAAGGGGGCACCAGTGCTGTTTCTTTTGTAAGACAATGACCTCAGCGGTTTAAAAATATTAATTATATATTGTCCGGATACAAAATTTTTGTTTTTTTTATAATCACTTATATAGTTTTTGCTGCCGTTCTCGAACATAAAATCTTCCAACATGATAATATCTCCTTTCAATGGGGGGATAAAAGAATTCCTTACCTTCTCACTAAAAGGATTGCCATAAAATAATTAAAAAATTCAGTGATTCAAAAAATAAAAGACTTTAAGGCATTACTCTGCCTTAAAATCTTTTATTCAAAATATTTATTATAAATCATTGACCGCGCTCATAGTTAAACAAGGGCTGTCACTCTTCGGCAACAGAGGTAGAAAGATACCTTTCCCCCGTATCCGGGAAGATCACAACTATGGTCTTACCGTTGTTTTGAGGACGAGCGGACACCTCTTTTGCTGCATAGGCCGCGGCCCCGGATGAGATACCAACCAAAACTCCCTGCGTCTTTGCGATCTCATTTGCTGTTTTTACGGCATCGCTTGTCGACACTTTTATTATTTCATCATAGATCTGAGTGTTCAAAATCTTTGGGACAAATCCCGATCCAATCCCCTGTATACCATGCTTTCCGGGTTCTTCTCCGGAAAGGACGGCTGACTCCTCCGGCTCAACAGCTATTACCTTTATGTTTGGGTTCTTCTCCTTTAAATATTCTCCGGTTCCCGTTATTGTTCCCCCTGTACCGACACAGCAGACAAGCATATCCACTCCTCCATTTGTGTCCTCCCATATCTCGGGCCCTGTAGATGCCTTGTGGGCAGCCGGGTTTGCGGGGTTCTCAAACTGCATCGGAATAAAACTGTTTTCCGTAAACATGGAAAGTTCCTGCGCCCTCTCTATAGCTCCCTTCATACCTAAACTTCCATCTGTCAACACTATCTGAGCTCCGTAAGCCTTAATCAGTAATCTTCTCTCCAAGCTCATAGTCTCCGGCATAGTCAAAATTATCTTATACCCTTTTGACGCTGCCACCGCCGCAAGTCCTATGCCGGTATTCCCGCTCGTGGGCTCTATTATCGTCGTATCCTTGTTTATAAGGCCCTCTTTCTCCGCTGCGTCTATCATAGCCGCGGCAACTCTATCTTTGACGCTTCCTGCAGGATTAAAAAACTCCAGCTTCGCTAATATATTCCCTTGTGCATTGTGTTCAGCCATAAAATTGTTTAGTCTTAAAAGCGGAGTTGAACCTATAAGGTCAGTAAAACTATTATAAATCATTATGTAGTCCTCCTTTAACTTCCGTTAACTTAAGCTGATTTTAAGTTACCTCAGCTCCAAAAAAGCGGTTTATGTGCACATTATACCTTATACTGTCGATTTTTACCATAGGTATTGCATAACTAAACCTTATTTAGTATAATTATTAAAAATTACAGTGGAGGCATTAAAATGAAAAGGTCAAACAAGTTTATTGCACTTGGGTTAGTTTTATCTCTTGTTTTCTTGCTCTTTGCCTGCGGTCTAGGCGGCGACGGTGAAAGGAAACTCGCAAAAGACGGCAAACTCACAATGGCTACAAACGCTCAGTTTCCTCCATACGAATTTTATGATGACGATGGAAAAATCACCGGAATAGACGTTGAGATCATGACTCTCATCGCAAAGGAACTGGGTCTTGAGCTTGTTATTGAGGACATGGAGTTTGACTCAATAATAGAAGCCGTTCCTTCAGGGAAGGCTGATGTTGGCGCGGCCGGCATGACAGTCACCCCCGACAGGTTAAAGAGCCTCGATTTTACAACAAGCTATACCAAATCAAACCAGGCCATTATAACAAAAATTGATTCAGCTATTAAAGGTCCCGACGACCTTAACGGCAAAAAAGTGGGCGTACAGCTTGGAACCACCGGCGACATCTATTTAAGCGACGACATTGACGACGGCGTATACAAGGATTTAAAACTTGAGCGATATCAAAACGGTATTGAGGCAGTTCAGGCACTGATTGCAGGTAAAATTGACGCTGTCGTAATCGATAAGGAGCCCGCAAAAGTATTCGTAGCGCAGAACAAAGGACTGCATATACTCTCAGCGGAATATACTCAGGAGGACTATGCTATTGCCGTAGCCAAAGGCAATAAAGCTCTTTTAAACGCTATAAACAAGGCGCTTGATAAATTGATACAGGACGGTAAAATACAGGAAATCATAGACAAATACATTTCCGCAGATTAAGCTTACAGTTCATTAAAGCGGGTGTGCTTTAAACAGCATACCCGCTTTTTAACAAGAGGGTTGGTATATGGATAATTTTTTAAATTGGGCAAAAAGCTTATACGCGTCTCTGTCTGATGACTTTACTTTAAACTTTATCACCGCGGACAGATGGAAATACCTGTGGGACGGACTCATCATAACTCTGCAGATAACTTTTTTATCGGCGTTCATCGGCATATTTTTAGGCTTTATAATAGCTATAATCCGCTCTACATACGAAATGACTGGAAAATCTAAACTGCTTAACGCCATATGCAAATTTTACTTGACTATAATAAGGGGCACACCCGTAGTTATACAGTTGCTTATCATTTACTTTGTAATATTTGGATCCATGCCTGTCGACAAGATCATCGTGGCCGTCATCGCTTTCGGACTTAATTCAGGTGCCTATGTGGCCGAAATTATACGATCCGGCATATCGTCAATAGAAAAAGGACAGTTTGAGGCTGGAAGAAGTCTTGGATTTAACTATGTTCAAACCATGGTTTATATTATTCTTCCTCAGGCCATAAAGAATGTTATCCCCGCTCTGGCAAATGAATTTATTGTCCTTTTGAAGGAGACGTCTATCGCGGGATACATTGCACTAAACGACCTTACAAGGGGCGGTGCTATAATACGCAGCCGCACATATTCTGCCTTTATGCCGCTTGTTGCAGTTGCGATAATCTATCTTGTCTTGGTTATGCTTCTCTCGGCGGGCGTTACCAGGCTGGAGAGGAGGCTTAAAAGCAGTGACCACTGACAATGATATATTGATAAAAGTTGAAGATCTTACCAAATCATTCGGCTCTTTAGACGCCCTGTGCGGTATTTCAACCGAGATTAAAAGGGGCGAGGTTGTTGTCATAGTCGGACCTTCCGGATCCGGCAAGTCAACTTTCCTGCGCACTTTAAACCTCTTAGAGATACCCACAAGCGGAACCATACATTTTGAGGGCGTTGATATAACCAGTAAAAATGCCAACATCAATATACACCGGCAAAAGATGGGGATGGTTTTTCAGCAGTTTAAT
>JAIRUF010000066.1 GCA_031254555.1 Oscillospiraceae bacterium
CCGCTTTCTATAACTGTTACAGACGATGGAATAACGACGCTAGTAATATCAGTAACTTTTACGGTGGTAACTATTCCAAAGACTATTGTCTTGTTTTTAAAAGCTCCTGATCTTATTCCCTGGGCTGTAGACGGTATAGTAACCGCACCGCTCAATGTTTTGTCCAGACTGGTAATGTAACCGTTGTTGTCATATGTATACGTCCCGTCTTTGGCCGCAAGAGCTGAAAGCATCGTTGTTCCCAGCAATGTCACGCATAAGACGCAAAAAACAATAGACCTTAGAATCTTACCATTCTTCAACATGATTTTTCACCCTTTATTTAGTAAACATAAAATAATATTTCACCAATTATAATAACATAAATCATGCTTGCTTTACAAGAGTGATTATTAAAATTTTAATCGTCATCTTTCTATATATTTATCCCTTATTTTAATAACAGAGTCAATGTCATCTGTTGTCAAACAATCCAGACCTGCTTTAATCAATTTAATCTTTGCCATTTTGCAGTCCGCTCCCCAAACGTTTACACCTATTCCCTTTTCATGGCAGTTTTTAATATAGTGTTTATCCATTGCTTGATAATTCGGATGTAAATAATCAAGTTCATTTTCTACGGCAAACTGTGTATATTTTTTCGCCAGCTGATATTTAAGCATTCCCTTTTGTGAATAAATAAAAGCGGTAACACAATTTGAGTCCTGCCTTTTCATCTCTTTGACCAAATTAAGATCAAAGCTTGAATAGACCGTATAATTGTCATATTTATTGTATCTCACTTCAAATAAAACTCTCTGCGCCAGATCGAGGTCCCCGCCTCCCTGCGCCTTTAGCTCTATATTTATCATTTTAAATCCCCTTGAAATATCCAAAACCTCTTTAAGCGTAGGGATTTTAGTTCCCTTATATTTTTCATCAAATTTTTCGCCGAAGTCAAGCTCTCGGAGTTCCTTAAGAGTCATGTCTTTTATATTGCCTTTCCCGTTTGATGTTCTGTTTACAGAGTTGTCGTGACACACAACAATCTCCTTGTCCTTTGTGAGCTGAACGTCGAATTCTATGCCGTCAGCTGACGCTTTAAATGCCTGTGTAAACGCGGGAATAGTATTTTCAGGCGCGACTTTTGCAAGTCCTCTATGGCAGACCAAATTTGTCATAAAATTACCTCCTTTATATATTCTATCATTTATCTTTGATAAATGACAATTAAAAATAAGAGCACGCCTACGGCCGCTCTTATTTTTAATTGCTAAATTCTTCTTTATGTCAGCTCTTAAACATTTTTGTGAATTTTTCAAAAATCTCAACTATTTTAAATCTTGCATCTACTTGAGGGTCGCTTTTTACCACTTGTATTCCTCCGTCATCTAAAACAGCGTCGAGCTCCTGTGTCTGTGACGCTCCAGGAAGGCACAGCGGCGGGAACATAACGCACCACCAGTTTTTGCCATTCCCATCTCCTATAATAATTCTTACAGCTCTATACTCACCGGCCGGCAATGTAATTTCATCATATACTCTTGTATCAAAGTATTCTTTGCCAATGTCAATTTCCACATCGTAGTCATAGCCTTCCTGCCTTATAACCTCTTGCGCCGCTGTTTTAAGATCTGCCTTTGAGTACTCTATCTTTGCCTGAGCTTCAGAAACATCCTTCGCTCCGTCAAAGATTTCCTTTCCCTGCTCTAAAATTGCGTCCCTGACTTTAAGTTTTAAAGCCTGATCCTCTCCGCTGTCTGAGTTTGCTATCACATGCAATCTTAAAACATTTTCCTTTATACCTTCGCATCCGGCGGCAAAACCGGTTATCTGTATCATTGCCGTAAGTACAAGCGCCATCAATATAGCGACTTCAATTTTTTTAAGTTTCAATTAAAAACACCGTCCTTTCACAATGAGTATGGACGGTGATTTATTAGTTTATACAATAAATTATAAATTATTCAAATTCACATCCCTGCGAGACGGGTCTGCACACAAATACATCATCCATAGTCTTTTTAAGCTGTCCCTCGCAGTTAAGAGCGTCTCTTTCATTTTCAAAAATTCCAAACACAGTCGGGCCGCTCCCGCTCATACAGTGACCTATTGAATTGTTTTCACGCATTATATTTTTTATCTTCACCCGTTCTGATACCTCGATAAACTGCTCAAAAACATTTCCCATCATGGAGCATATATCCCTTAAATCACCGTTGACCATGGTTCTTAACATTGCATTTGTATCAAGGTGATGGCAACTGTCCACCTCATCATACATTGCATATGCCTTTGCAGTTGAAACACCCTGAGACGGCTTTGCCAAAACAATATAGCATTGCGGAAGATCCGGCAGTTGGGCTAAAACACCGCCGACATCAAGTGCCAGCATTGTGCCTCCTTGTATACAAAAAGGTACGTCTGCCCCAACCTTTTGTCCTATCTTGCACAGTTTTTTTAACGGCATGTGTGTATTGTATATCTTATCAAGCGCTAAAATTACAGCGGCCGCGTCAGCGCTCCCGCCCGCAAGCCCGGCCTCCATTGGGATCCTTTTTTGTATATCTATATGAATACCGCTGTTTTCACACTTGCTTTCATCAAAAAATGCCATCGCCGCTTTAAATGCAATATTGGATTGCCCTGTTGGCAGATTTTTGTTTGAACATGACAGTGATATCCCGCCATCGCTCGTTTGGTTTACAGTGACGGTGTCATATATCCCCACTGACTGCATTATCATAAAAAGGCTGTGATAGCCGTTGTCCAATTTTTCCAGAATATCCAGCATTAGATTTATTTTGGCGGCGGCTTTTACTATCATCATTTAAACTCCTTATTTTTGTTATTCTATCGGTATGGGCATAGGAACACGGGATTGATACAAAGTGGTGTAATTAAATCCGTTGTCCTTAAGCATTTGCATGGCGGTGTCCAGCCCGCTGCCTATATCTTTGACCTCATGGGCGTCAGAGCCTATTGTTACAAACTCACCGCCAAGCTCTTTAAATCTTTTTATAATTGACTTGGGCGGCATTGTGTCGCTTATAGGCTGCCTCAGGCCCGATGTGTTTAACTCCAAAGCTTTGCCGCTATAGGCAAGAATTTTTAGTATTTCATCTGTGTAGTGTGTATATTTATTTAAATCTACTTTTATTTTAAATTTCCCCGTGATATACCGAAGGGGATAAGTTAAATGCGCAAGCGAGTCAAAGTTGCCCCACTTTGTTATTTTGATTATCTCTTTAAAATATTCCTCCAAAATATCATGGACACTCTCATTGTTATAATCCATAAAGTAAAAATCAGGCCTGTCCCTTAAATTGTGGAGAGAGGCAAGGACTATGTCATAGTCATATTCAGTGAGTATACTCTGTGCGGTCTGCACATCAAAATTCGGCTGGCCAAGCTCCACCCCAACGCTTACTATCAGTCTTCCCCTATATACATTTTGAGCTTTTTTCGCCTCAAAATACGCCTGTTTTACACACTTGGCACTGTCCTTATTGCCGGCGTAATCATCAACTTCACAGTGGTCGGTAAAAGCTATGGCCCGAAGGCCCAAACTCTGGGCGCATTCACACATGTGCATTATCGCTGCTTTTCCGTCCGGAGAGTTGTCAGTGTGCGTGTGCATATCTAAAAGTTTTTTATAGCCCATTTTTATACCCCCCACTGGAAAATACACATTACCTATTTTTGTAATAATAACATAAATTTTAAAATAACAATAGTATTTTTATAAATTTTTATATGCAAAAAATCTTAATTTATGTTATAATTTTTTCATTGTTTTGGCTGTCCTTTATAAAATTACAGCCAATAACAAAAACGGCGGTAAAAGGCCTGTTGAATTTGATATTGCCGATGATCATAAGTCAACAAAAAGTCAGATTTAGTTGTTGCAGCTCAATTCTCATATAAAAGTCCATAAAAGTAAAAATAGGAATTCTTATCTTAAAAGTTATAAACGAGCCGGATATTTTAAAAATCATTTTATAGTTTCTAATTATTTCTAAACTTTTCATTATTTAAATTGGAGGTATGTTATGCGTGCAGTAATTACTGTTGTAGGCAAAGACATGGTTGGTATTTTATCAAAAGTTTCAACTATGTGCGCACAAAATAATGTAAATGTCATTGAGGTGTCTCAATCTATACTTCAGGATATGTTTTGCATGATAATGCTTGTGGATGTCAGCCAAAACAAATTATCGTTCGGTGAGTTCGTTGACTCCTTGTCAAAGCAGGGAGAAGAATTGAATCTAAGCGTCCATGTAATGCATGAGGATATTTTTAACTCTATGCACAAAATATAACTGGTTTTAACACTTTGAGGTGGAGAAATGATAAATACAAGCGACATACTTGAAACAATACAGATGATACAAGATGAAAATCTTGATATACGAACAATCACTATGGGCATTTCACTGCTGGATTGCTGCGATTCTGACATAGATAGATCCTGTTTAAAAATTTATGATAAAATTGCAAAAAAAGCTGAAAATCTTGTAAAAGTCGGGTATGACATTGAGCGTGAATACGGCATACCAATAATCAATAAACGCGTTTCTGTCACCCCGATTTCAATCGTGCTTGCAGCAAGCGGAGGAGATCCTGTAAAATATGCTAAAGCTTTGGAGCGCGCAGCTCAAACTATCGGCGTCAACTTCATCGGCGGGTACTCAGCTCTTGTTCAAAAAGGTTTTGACAGCGGGGATGAAGCTTTAATAAAAAGTATACCCGAAGCACTTTCAATTACAAACCATCTGTGCTCAAGTGTAAATATTGGGTCTACAAAAGCTGGCATTAACATGGATGCCGTGGCTTTAATGGGCAAAATAATAAAGGAATCAGCCGAAAAAACGGCTGATAAAAATTGCATTGCACCGGCAAAACTGGTGGTTTTTTGTAACGCACCTGACGATAATCCCTTTATGGCCGGAGCTTTTCACGGCCCTGGCGAAGCCCAGTGCGTTATCAATGTCGGAGTTTCAGGCCCAGGAGTTGTCAGGGCAGCTTTAAGCAAAATTCCCAATGGAGATATAACGGATGTCGCGGATCTTATTAAAAAAACCGCTTTTAAAATTACAAGAATGGGACAGCTTGTAGCTGTTCAAGCATCACACAGACTTGGCGTTCCTTTTGGAATAGTTGACCTTTCCCTTGCACCTACTCCTGCAGTAGGTGACAGTGTCGCCCATATTCTTGAGGAAATGGGTCTTGAGAAATGCGGCGCTCACGGTACTACGGCGGCGCTTGCACTTTTAAACGACGCTGTTAAAAAAGGCGGAACAATGGCAACCTCACATGTAGGCGGTCTTTCAGGTGCATTCATTCCGGTCTCGGAAGACGCCGGGATGATAGACGCTGTACGCTGCGGAGCTCTTTGCATAGAAAAACTTGAGGCTATGACAGCCGTGTGTTCGGTCGGACTTGATATGCTTGTAATCCCGGGCGATACATCGACTGACGTTATATCCGCTATAATAGCTGACGAGGCGGCCATTGGAATGATAAACAATAAAACAACAGCCGTGCGGATAATTCCGGCAATTGGTAAAAAGGTTGGCGAT
>JAIRUF010000083.1 GCA_031254555.1 Oscillospiraceae bacterium
TTCAACAACAGACTTTTTAATGATGGACTGGCAGTCACGAACGCTAAAAAGCTTTGAGTTGATAGAATATCCTTTAACCGGGAAGCAGTCGTCTTTGCCTATCCACTCTTCCCATGGCAGCATTTTTGTCTTCTCAAAAAGCTCTTCAAAACTTGTAGCGTTAAAAGACCCCACAAGAACCTGTATTCTTTCCGCAAAGCGAGAGTTTATATTTGCCCTAGCTAAGATGTCCGCACCTCCTGAAAACAAAACGCGCCCATTTTCTGCAACAACGTCCATAGCACCCATTGTTCGAAGTTCTTCGGCTATAAGTGATTCCACCCCCAAAAGGCATGGAACTACAAAATTAATGCTCATTTTATGATCCTCTCTGTTTAGCCGCGCACATCGACCGAACCTGTTTTAATTATTAAGCTCTATGACCATAAAACACGGCAAGGCGGTAAACCCTGCCGTGCAGACAACTTATTTAAACATTTGGCTCAATAACTCCGTAACCATCGTCATTTCTTTTATATACAACATTTATCGCCTCGGTATCATTGTTAAAGAAAACATAAAAATGATGCCCGATCATGTTCATTTGAAGAATAGCCTCATCTACACTTTGCGGCTTAAGAGTCAGCGTCTTTACCCTGACCACATCAAATTCAGTTTCTTCAGCTATCCCGTTTGTCTCTTCCATAAACTCATCAAATGCGCCTTTTCTCAGAGTTTTTTCAACTTTAGTTTTATTTTTTCTGATCTGGCGGATCAACCGGTCCACACAGTGGTCAAGTGCGTCTTCCAAGTCATTGGCGCTTTCCTCCGCCCTAAAAATCATATTGTTGTGCATTACCATTATTTCAACTATCTTTTTATTTCTTTCAACCGTAGCGGTTATCTTTGCCTCAGATTCATCTGAAAAGAACTTCTCAATTTTTGAAAGCTTTTTCTCCGCCCTTTCTTTAAAAGATTCACGTGGTGTGCATTTACGTCCGACGATTGTTATTTTCATATTACAATCCTCCTAATATATATTTAATCCATAAATGGATATTTACTAAAATTTGGAGGTGTTATAGTACAATTATAACACAAAAAATTAATTAAATAAACAAAATAAGTATTATATAATTATTTCTGCGTGACGCGTTACATGGCATCCCATATTAACCGCGACAGGCAGTGAGGCTATATGTGTTGGCGCGTATTCTATGTTTACCGCCAGGGCCGTTGTGTTGCCGCCAAAGCCCTGCGGACCAATGCCAAGCTTGTTTATTTCAGAAAGCAGGTATATCTCAAAATCACGATAAAATTCATTTTCATTTCGCTGTGCCACCGGTCGGCACAAAGCCTTTTTTGAAAGATAAGCGCACAGTTCAAAGTCGCCGCCGATACCTATTCCCAAGACCATCGGAGGACAAGGGTTACTGCCTGCATCTTTTACAGTTCTTATTATAAACTCAGCAATATCGTCTTTATTGGCAGATGGTGTAAACATTTTAATGGCGCTCATATTTTCACTGCCAAAGCCTTTTGGTGACACAGTTATTCTGATTTTATCCCCCTGCACGATTTTTGTATGTATCACGGCCGGGGTGTTATCTCCTGTGTTTACACGATTTAAAGGATCGCGGACTATTGAACATCTCAAATAACCTAACGTATAGCCCTGTGATACGCCATTGTTTAAAGCATCCTCAAAGCTGCCTCCCACTAAATGTACATCCTGTCCCACCTCGGCAAAAATAACCGCCATACCGGTATCTTGGCATATGGGTATGCCAAGCTCTGCCGCTGCGTCTAAATTATCGGTTATATCCCGCATTACTTTTTTTGCGATATCCGTTGTTTCAGTTTTGGCACAGTTTAAAATACAATTTGCCAAATCTTCAGGCAGTGTCTTATTTGCTTTTATACAAAGGTCTTTTACTGCCTGCGTTATAATGTTTACGTTCACTTCCCGCATAATATCAACTCCTTGATATACTAAGTCACATACTATAAAGTGCAGAGTCCCCCGCGGGCACCCTGCACAAACTTATTTAATCTATTTCCTGTTAGCGGCTCCGCCCCTGCGGGAAAATCCGCCGCCATATTTTGATTCTTTTGAATGCTTAAGGTCAGTCATCTTTTCGTCGCTAACTTGTTTAAACTTTTGCATCATGTCTTCAAAGGACATATCCTTATCAGGTTCCTGCCGTTTACCTTGCCAGACATTAGGTGAGGAAGATCTATACGGCCGTTTAGGCTTTGCGCTTGTATCCTCCGCCGGCCTTTCTTTCTCAATTGCCTTTTTGATTGATAGACTTATCTTACCGTCATCTCCAATGCCGATAACCATAACCTTAACGGTTTGACCCTCCGAAAGGAATTGTGTAATTTCTTTCACATAAGAGGACGCAACCTCAGATATGTGAACCATACCTGTGTTTCCGCCAGGCAACTCAACAAAAGCGCCAAATTTGGTAAGCCCCGTTACCCTGCCTTCGCACATTAATCCAACCTCAACTTGCATAAAGAATGCCAGTCCTCCTTAAAACTTTGTATCAACATTATTGACCTGACGCCGTGTCATAATAAACACGCTCGCCCGGATAAACATACCCAAGAACATCCCGCGCAACCCGCTCTATGTATTTTGCCTCATCGTCCTCATTTAGTATATTCATAAGCTCTTCATTTTCAAGCAATTGAGCCTCATATTCTTTGTTAGTCAGCTGAGCCATTTCTTCTTTTTCCTTTATTTTAACCTGCATCTGAATAAGAGTTATTACAAAATATCCAATCATTGCCACTAAAGCTAAAGTTAAAATAAAACTATGGCTTCTTTTTTTATACTTTTTCAAATATTAATCATTCCCTTCGCCAGTGACGATGCTAGGATCTTCCTTATTTTTTCCATTATACAATAGATATCTGCTGAATTTCAAGCGAATTCTAAGATTTTTCTTTAATTTTGTTGCAACTTTTATAAAAAATGAGCGAATTTTACTAATAATCTTTTTGCACCAGTTAAAAATGAACTTTACAGGACGCAAAATTAACAGAATTAATGCTTTTATAGTGTTTTGAATACCACGTACTATTTTTGTACTGAACTTTACAACTATAGGGCCGGCGGACAGATAATACAGTATCCACCCCAAAAGTTCCCCGCCTAAGATATACGCTCTTACAATACCGGAACTTGATGAAATTATAAACATAAAACTTAAAAAGGAACAGGTAAGCAAATATGCTATATCCTGAATATATACAGCGTACTTACTTTTACTTATTATCATTCTTGTAATTAAAAATAAATCATATAAAATGCCAAGTAAAAAACCGAGTCCTATGGATAAAAAGAAAACTCTTGTCTGAAGGGCCATAGTTGGTATATACATATCATCTAAACACCTTGCTGAAGAATCCGCCAACTGACTTTGGCTGATTGTCAGAATAAATCAGGGACGCTATGTTCCCCTCCATCAATAATTCACCAACTTCAAGGCTTAGTTTGTTTATATGAAGCTGTGTCCCGGTAACCGTCAGCTCCCCCATATCTGTAAATATTACTACTGTCTGCTCGTCAAAGCTGTCCACATCTCGGACGCCCGAAACCGATAGCACACGCCGGTCCTCTAAAATAAGATTGTGACGCATTGAAACAGTATTTTTATCCTCTGTCATAAAAATTTAACCCCCTTATATTACTATTCAATATTATGAATAGTAAATGGCGGTTATACCTTTAATCATGCATTAACATGGGGATGCTTTGAGAAAGTACAGCGTAAATATGCCCTAAAGAACCAATTTGCTAGCTAAGCATTTTGTACATAAGTGAAGCGTCGGTTTTAGTGGCGTGCGGAGCTATGCTTACCACCTGTGCTTTTATCAAATTAGTACCCATTTTAATTTCAATGATATCGCCTTCTTTTACATCATAAGACGCCCGCGCAACTTTTCCGTTCACGTTTACGTGTTTTGCGTCACACAGCTCGTTTGCAATGGTTCTGCGTTTTATGAGCCGCGAAACTTTAAGATATTTATCAAGCCTCATTTTTCCCTCCAAATGTTAAAGGGAGAGACAAAACGCCTCTCCCGAATAACAAGAAAATAAACTTATTTCTTTGATACTGCCTCTTTAAGAGATTTTCCGGCTTTAAAAGCAGGAAGCTTAGAAGCTGGAATAGTCATAGGCTCACCTGTCCTGAGATTGTGTCCCTGTTTTGCCGCACGATTACGTACTTCAAACGTACCAAATCCAACTAACTGAACTTTTTCACCACTTTTGAGAGCGTCTGTGATACTGTCGATAACAGCTGCAACAGCTTTGTCGGCATCTTTCTTGGTAAATTCTGCTTTTTCTGCTACTGCGTTAACAAGATCTGACTTATTCATTTTGTTTCCTCCAATATTTTTTACAAAATATATTCTCCTACGAAAATGCTTATAAGCATTTCATCTGGATTCAAGAATAATTTTCTTTGCCTCTTCCCACAACTTGTCCATACTTTCAAGTGAAGCTTCCCCTAAATTTATTCCTCTTTGGTCAGCCAGGTCTTCAAGCAGGGTAAACCGAGCAATAAATTTATTTGAGGACTGGCTTAGAGCCTCTTCAGCGTCGCATTCTAAAAACCTTGAAACATTGACCGATGCAAATAAAACGTCACCTAACTCTTCAAATGCGTTGTCTAAATCGTTTTTGGCTATAGCTGATTTAAGTTCTTCAACTTCTTCGTCGAGCTTGCTTAAAGCGCCTCCGACATTATCCCAGTCAAACCCTATTTGTGCAACCCTTTGCTGAATTTTAGAACTTCTCATTAAAGCCGGAAGCTCTTTGGGAATGCTTGTTAATCTCTGGGAAACCTTTGTGTGGTTTTTTGAGACGTTTTTGATTTTGTCCCAGTTTGACAGTACCTCTTTCGAGTTGTCAACAGATGTGCTGCCAAAGACGTGAGGATGACGCTCTATCAGCTTTTTACAAATGCCGTCACAGACATCGTCAATATTAAATATATTATTTTCCGACTCCATTTGAGAGTGGAAAACTACCTGAAGTAAAACATCTCCCAGTTCCTCTTTAAGAAGATCCGAATCCTCTTTATTAATGGCTTCAATCACTTCATAAGTTTCTTCAATAAAATTTTTCTTTATGCTATTATGCGTTTGCTCTTTATCCCACGGACAACCGTCATCCGATCTTAAAAGACCCATAATATACACTAAGTCGTTAAAATTATAATTGCCTTTGAAGACGAAATTATCAATCATATTTGACCTCTAAGCTATATCTTTACAGATATATTACCCTATCAATCTATATTTTTCAAGTACTTTAGAAATTTTTTCTCCTTTAGGAAGCATTAAAATATCATTTTTTGATATAACATTTGATAAAAATAGAGATAAAAAGTATACAATGACCGAAAAAGTACTGGCCAAAGCAAGGGCAAGAGTTGATCCGTTAAAGCGGCCTGAATAATCTCCAAAGCGCATCAGCATATCAAGAAGACCAAACGACGACCATGCTGCAAGACCGCATAACACCGCGCAAAACAACAGTTTAATTATCAGCGGACCAATTCGCAATTTTACTTTTGTAGCTCTTATTAAGCTAAAGGTGTTGTTGATTACAATAACCAAATAGAACAATATTGTTC
>JAIRUF010000116.1 GCA_031254555.1 Oscillospiraceae bacterium
CACAAAGGATACTACAACATCTACTACAACCACGCAGACCACCAAATCCGATGTTGAGTTTTCAGAAAATATCCCTTATAAAAGCAACTATGTTCTTCCGCTGGACACGGCTATCTTAAAGGATTTCAGCGACAATGAAATAGTCTACAACAAGACAACTGATGACTGGAGAGTTCACAACGCTATCGACTTCAGCGGCGCTCTTGGCAGCAACATCAAAGCCATAATCAGCGGCGTCGTCTTAAAGGTCTATGACGATACTGTCTGGGGCAAAGTGGTTGAAGTCAACCACGGCAACGGACTTGTGGCAAAATATTGCGGGCTTAAAGATGTCACTGTAAAAAAAGACGCTAAACTTACACAGGGACAGGTTATAGGAAAACTTGGCACTGTCCCGATTGAGAACACTGAAGTTGCGCATCTTCACTTTGAAACCATCCTGGACGGTATAGCGGTAGACCCGCTCGCCGTAATGGGCAAAGACGGAGAAAAACCGCAGTAAATAACAGCAGCAAAAAGGGCCAGTATATCTGGTCCTTTTTTATTTTATTTGGTATAACGCACACGGTAAATTAGTCCTTTATACCTATTTTAAAACTTTTAAAGTCCCATCTCACGCATGATTTGTTCACGTTTTTCTTCAACCAGTCCAAAATCAACCGCATCTATATAATATTTCTCAAGTTCATTGTGAACCTCATACGCACTTTTTATCCGCGAGATCGCTTCATTTTGCAGGTCAAGACCCGCTTTTTTATTAAATCCAATTCTATATTTATGGTTTTTTATTCCCTGTGCATCCATAAATCTGCGTGCATGTATTTTTCTCTCCGGGTCAATTTCCTGCCCCTTGATATCGCGCGCTATCGCAAGCGAAAGTTCCGGGATCAAAATCTGTTCGACACTGTTTAGGTTTGTGGGAGAAGGACAGACCACCGACTCATATCCGCAGCCCTTCGCATAGTCTGACAAAATGCCCAATATATGTTCGCTTACCTCTCCTATAGGATCGTCTATTATTATTATTTTATCACACAGGGTTTTCATTGTCTCGCTGAAAGTATATAAGCCATCCGGCGTTATGGCAGACAACAGCCTTTTCTTTGGTTTTTTTCCGTGTTTTTCGGTTCCGAGCTCTCTTTTTGCCAGTTTTACCGTGTAGTTTATCAGCTTGTCGTAATCAGTATATTGAGCCGCCAATTTTCTGCTGTCAGAAAAAAGAGATGATGCCGCCGTTAAAAAGCGCTGAGCGCATTGGTGATACTCTGAATTTTTTGCGTATAAATCTCTGATCTGTTCATTGTTTTTGCGAAGTTTTTTATAATCCCAAAAATCGGTAAGATTAATTATTTTTTCAACTACCCCTACATATTTGGGCTCTATAATATGCGGAGCTGTTCCGTCTGCTATACATATTTTAAGCTGAGGTAAAATCACGGCGTCAAGCGACTTTATATCCGATGAGCAATAGATCCTTTCGCACTCATATCCCTTGGCGTCTGCCTGCTGCGCAATTTTTCCCATAAAGCTTGATTTGCCGGTTCCCGGTCCGCCCTTAATTATATATGCTTTCCAGTTTTCTTCCGGGTCATATAATTCATTAAAGAGAGAATAAAAACCGGAGGATGAGTTTGTTCCTAAAAAATATTTTATTTGTCGTTTCTGCATTAAATAACCCCCTTGTTATTCCAGTTTATTCTCTTAACCTCAATTATGATACAATTAAGGAATAAGACTTCTTTTTATTAAAACGCTGTTCGTTTTAACAGTTTTTAGGGGGGATCGCTGTCTATATTGCCTGTTTGTCAATTTGCGTTTTTAACAATTTATTGCTTTTAAAGTTTTCGTTATGTATAATATTTATACTGTATTTACTTAGAGGAGCCTTATCAAAATGCTTGATTCACAGGGACGCCTTATAGATTATCTGAGAATATCCTTAACAGACCGGTGCAACCTCCGATGTGCTTACTGTATGCCAAAAGAGGGTCTGCCCCTAATTTCTCACCATGATATTCTTCGGTATGAGGAGATTCTAAAAATAACAAGATGTATATCAAATCTTGGGATCGAGAATATAAAGCTCACCGGAGGGGAGCCCCTTGTCCGCAAAGGCGTCTTGGATTTTTCAAGAGAGCTCTTAAAAATACCGGGCATAAAAAATATATCAATGACCTCAAACGGTATCTTAATCCCTGAAAATAAGGACAAGCTGAAAAACAGCGGGATTGACTCCATAAACATAAGCTTGGATACGTTGAACTCTGTAAAATACGCTGAGATAACAAGGGGCGGGGAGCTTGCAAAGGTGCTTGACGCCATTGAGGTGTGCCTTGACCTTGGAATTGCAGTAAAGCTTAACTGTGTTGCGATATGCGGTTTTAACGACGATGAGATATGCTCAATAGCGCACCTTGCAAAAGATAAAGACCTGCAAGTCCGCTTTATTGAACTTATGCCGATGGGCTCTGCTGAAGGTTACAAATATCTAAGTGCCGAACATATTCTCAGCGCGATTAAAGTCCGATACGGGCGTTTAAGCGATCACAAGAAAAGAGAGGGCCATGGCCCGGCCGTTTATTACAAACCGGCGGGCTTTGTCGGAAGCATAGGCATAATACACGCTGTTTCACGGTGTTTTTGCAGCTCGTGTAACCGAGTAAGACTTACATCTGACGGTTTTTTAAAGCTCTGCCTGCACTACGATACAGGCGTTGATTTAAAGTCTCTTGTAAGGGCCCAGACTCCAGATGATGAGTTAACTGAAGTTATGCGTAAATATATATATGACAAACCCCGGCAACACTCATTTTCAAGTGAGAACAAGCGCAATGACATCGAGTGCAAAGGAATGTCACAGATAGGAGGGTAAGTTACAATGGGCACAGTAAAAGCCGTTTGTATAAGCGAGAAAAAAGGCACTGCCAAAAGAGACGTTAAAAAGGCATATCTTTCTGACAAGGGCGTCGAAAATGACTCCCATGCCGGCGACTGGCACAGGCAGGTGAGCCTGCTCTCCTATAACCGTGTTTTGGAGTTTAATGAAAAAGGTGCAGATGTCGGCTTTGGTGATTTTGGCGAAAACCTTGTGGTTGAGGGTATCGACTTTAAAACACTTCCTGTGGGAACCATACTTAAAGCGGGTACCGCCGAGCTTAAAATGACACAGATAGGCAAGCAGTGCCATTCTCACTGCGAGATTTTTACGCGCATGGGGGATTGTATAATGCCGCGTGAGGGCGTCTTTGCGGTTGTTATAAAACCCGGTATGATTTCGGCCGGTGATGAGATGACCGTTTCCGTTCCGCTGCGGGCTGCGGTCGTAACCGCAAGCGACAAAGGCTTTCGCGCAGAGAGGGAAGACTTGAGCGGAGAACTTATCAAAAGGATTGTGAGTGCAAAAGGATATATCGTGACATCATATAAAATCCTTCCCGACGATATAGATATGCTAAAAGATGAATTTATAAGAATAGCTGACGGCAACTTGGCGGATGTTATCCTCACTACAGGCGGCACCGGTTTTTCTAAATCCGATGTAACCCCCGAGGCGACCATAGCGGTGTGCCAGCGGTTAGCGCCCGGCATACCGGAGGCCATCAGAGTTTATTCAATGACCGTTACCAAGCGGGCCATGCTTTCCAGGGCGGCGGCGGGCATAAGGGGAAGTACACTTATTGTCAACCTGCCCGGCAGCCCTAAGGCCGTGGAGGAAAGTCTTACTCATATTATCGGCCAGCTAAACCACGGAATAGAGATCCTTCGTGGAGACGCCTATGAATGCGCGAGGAAGTAATATAAATGCTTAATGTTAAAACGTCCGAACAGGCAAGGGATATAATATGCTCCTCTTTTAAAGATTCGATCCCGGGTTTTGAAGCGGTTGAAATAGAGGATTGCCTCGGCAGGATCCTCTATGAAGATATTCGATGCGGGGAACCTGTCCCCGGTTTTGACCGTTCAACCGTAGACGGATACGCTGTTGCGGCCTCCTCTACTTTTGGGTGCAGTGACTCTATGCCGGCAATACTTAAACAGACGGCCGAGGTGATAATGGGTCAAGAGACCCCCGCTCAAATAGACGCTGACTCATGTGCCTATGTTCCGACAGGCGGGCATATTCCGTTCGGCGCAAACGCCATGGTCATGATAGAACACACCGAGGATTACGGGGACGGTACCCTCGGAATTTTAAGGCCCTGCGCACCTGGCTCAAACATTATATTTAAAGGCGACGACGTAAAAAAGGGAACCGTTGTTTTTAGGCGCGGCACCCGTTTAAGCTGTGCTGAAATCGGTGTGCTTGCCGCATTGGGACAGGCGCGTGTAAAGGTTTTTAAGCGCCCGCGCGTGGCTGTTATCTCAACAGGGGACGAGCTTGCGGATGTGCGGTCTAAACTGTTGGCGGGTCAAATAAGGGACGTAAACGGATACGTTTTATGCTCGTCTCTTGAGGCTATTGGGTGCGAACCCGTGCATTCGGGCATCATAAAAGACGATGCCGGAGATTTGCTTGGATCCGTCCGGCTTGCGTGTGAGTCCTCCGATTTGGTTTTGATCTCTGGCGGCAGCTCTGTCGGAGTAAAAGATGCGGTCTTTCAGACCATTGACGCGCTTGGGGAAGTTTTTTTCCACGGCATATCCATAAAGCCCGGCAAGCCGACCATCTGCGGCAAGGTAGGTTCTGTTCCTGTTTTCGGTCTCCCCGGCCATCCGCTTGCCGCTTATTTTATCTTTGACATCTTCGTGCGGCCCTTATTGTTTTCACTTATGGGCGCCTGTGACGCACGCAGGCCTTCAATCGCTGTTTTGGACACTGCTATCCCCTCTAACCACGGGCGCGAGGAATGCGTTCCCGTTAAAATCTATGGGGATGAGGGTGATCTTTGCTGCTCCCCTGTCTTTATAAAATCGGGGCTTATAAGCGCCCTTTCGTCCACACACGGATACATTCGCATCCCCAGAGACTGCGAGGGATTAAGCAAGGGCGAGCCGGTAAAGATAACGCTGTACTAGACTCCTCGCCGTTTTGTGATACGGATAAAGGCAGACCGGCTTAAATTTTAATTTGCGGAGATGGTCGATTGAAACATCAATATCTGATTAATACTCCCCTAGACACCGCTGTTTTAGAGTATATTAAAGAGATACAGAACACCGGGACGACGCATGGGACAGAAACCATAAGCGTTTGTGAGTCCTGCGGCAGGGTTACGGCAAATGCCGTGTACGCAAAAATATGTTCACCGCACTACACCGCATGCGCGATGGACGGCATAGCGCTTAAATCCTCTCTTACATTCGGCGCCGCACAGACCTCTCCTGTACAGCTAAGCTCCTGTGATTACACGGAGGTTGACACAGGGGATCCGCTGCCTTACGGTGCGGACTGCGTTGTTATGGTTGAGGATTTAGTTGAGTCTTCAGGCAAAATTTTGCTGCACGATTCAGCTGTGCCCTGGCAGAATGTCCGCCAGATCGGTGAGGATATCTGCGCCGGCGATATGATACTTCCGTCATACAGTGAAATAACTCCCGCCGCCGTTGGCGCAATGCTTGCGGGGGGCGTTTTAAATATCCTTGCTGTAAAGCGTCCGGTTGTGGGAATTATCCCCACGGGAGATGAAATAATCCCCCCTTGCGATAATCCAAAAGACGGGGATATAATTGAGTTTAACTCATCAATATTTAAAGGGATTTTGGAGACATGGGGCGCCTCTGCTTTGGTTTATCCCATTGTTAAGGACGACCGGGATCTGATCGTCTCCGCTTTAAAGTCAGCCGTAAGCGAGTGCGACGCCGTGATTTTAAACGCGGGGTCATCTGCGGGAAGGGAAGATTTCAGCGCTTACGCCATTGAAAACATAGGCAAAATTATATACCACGGCATAGCCATAAAACCCGGAAAGCCGGCAGTGCTTGGAATTTGCGGCAATGTGCCCGTTTTGGGCGTGCCCGGGTATCCGGTGTCCGGTATTATTGTTTTGGAGCATATATTAAAG
>JAIRUF010000117.1 GCA_031254555.1 Oscillospiraceae bacterium
GCATATTTACAAAAATAAGGTCTGATTTATTCAGTCTTTTTAATTTAATATTTCATAAGTATAGCATATATAAAATAATGGGGGGCGGGAATAAATGACAGATAAGATTAAAAACAGCACTGTTTTAGAGACTGACTATCTTCAATTGCTTGCGCGTCAATATCCAACGGCGCAATCCGCCGCAAGTGAGATCATAAACCTGCAGGCAATTTTAAATTTACCCAAAGGCACAGAGCACTTTATGTCTGACTTACATGGAGAAAACGAGGCCTTTATACATATACTGAGCAATGCATCAGGTGCTATCAGGGAAAAGGTCGACATGCTTTTTTCCGATACGCTTTCCCCGGGTGAGCGCGCAACAATTGCAACATTAATTTATTATCCCGAACAAAAACTTGAGGAAATTTTAGACACGATCCAGGACATTAATGAGTGGTATACCGAAACGCTCAATCACCTAATAGAGGTTTGCCATCTTGTGTCTTCAAAATATACGCGCTCAAAGGTAAGAAAAGCGCTTCCCGTGGAATACAGTTATATAATAGATGAGCTTTTAAACACAGACTTTACGCTCCACAATAAAAAAGAGTATTACGACAACATTATTTCAACAATCATTTCAATCGGTAAGGCACAGGACTTTATAATAGATGTGTGCAACCTCATTAAGCGGCTGATTGTTGACAGGCTTCACATCGTCGGCGACATCTTTGATAGGGGCCCCCGGGCGGACATAGTGATGGATTGCCTTGTGGCCCACCATTCTGTCGATATCCAGTGGGGAAACCATGATGTCCTTTGGATGGGAGCTGCGGCCGGAAGTGATATGTGCATAGCAACCGTACTTGCTAATTCTGTTCTTTACAATAACTTGGAAGTCATTGAAACAGGCTACGGTATAAGCCTGCGACCACTTGCAATGTATGCGAATGATATCTATGGCAACACAGATACTCAGTGCTTTAAAATAAGGATACCTAACGATCCCTCTATATATAATAAGCCAAAGGATATAGCCTTGGGCGCTCGTATGTACAAAGCAATAGTTGTGATAATGTTTAAGCTTGAAGGCCAGATGATAATGCGTAATCCGGATTTTAACATGTCTGAGAGGCTTCTGCTCGACAAAATAGATTATGATAAAGGCACTGTTGATCTAAACGGTAAAATATATAATCTTATAGACTGCGATTTTCCCACCATTGATATAGATAACCCATATGAGCTAAATGATGAGGAAAAAGATTTAATGGAACAGCTTAAGTTTTCTTTCCTTAAAAGTGAAAAACTACAGTCTCATATAAGATTCTTGTACTCCAAGGGAAACCTGTATAAATGCTACAACGGCAATTTGCTGGTTCACGGATGCATCCCCATGAATGAGGACGGCAGCTTTATGGAGTTTTCAATAGGCGGCAAACAACTTTGCGGGAAACAATTTTTAGATTATGCTGAAAAACTCGCGTATAAAGGTTATTATGGAAAACCCGAATCTGACGGCAAAAAATTGGGGGAAGACTTCCTTTGGTTTTTGTGGTGCGGTAAAAACTCTCCTCTGTTTGGGCGTGAAAAAATAACCACCTTCGAAAGGCGGCTTATAAGGGACAAATCCTCCTGGACCGAACCCAAGAATGCCTATTACAAACTGACTGCAACCAAAGAGAACTGTGAGAAAATTTTAAACGAATTTGGCCTGGGCGGAACCCGGTCGCATATAATTAACGGACATATACCCGTTAAGACAAAAGACGGCGAAAGTCCAATAAAAGGCGATGGTAAACTCATAGTGATAGACGGCGGGTTTTGCAAAGCCTATCAGCCTACAACGGGTATTGCCGGCTATACTCTTATATATAACTCATATATTATGAGGCTGTCCGCGCACAAACCATTCAGCGGGGTTGAAAACGCAATAAGGAACAACTCTGATATTTTTTCTACATCAATAGTATTTGAGCGGCTTGATTCACGGATAAAGATAAGGGAAACAGATACGGGAGCCGCACTGCAAAAAAATATAGATGAACTTAAAAAACTTTTGCACGCCTATAAATCTGGCCTGATTATAGAAAGTGCTGAATAGATTATTGTAAAAACTTTATTTAACTTGATATATTGTAGATATATGCAAATAATAATTTGTACATTTGAGGTGCCTTTATCATGTCTTATTTAAAAGAACGTATTTTCTCAAAAGTCTCCAAACCAGAGCTTGTCTATTGGTGGATACTTAGAATTTTTTTACTTACTCCGTTAATATTTAATTGGGAGTCAAACCACGAAGGTATTGTTTTTCAATTAGCTGCAAACTTTGCAGCTACGTTTATGTGGGAAATAATGCAGCTACTGCCCCAAAAAACTATGTTCGCTTATGTGTCTCCAAAATTTCAGAATGTCACTATACTTTTCATAGTTGCCGGCACAATTTTTGGAGCTTTTCTTGACTGGTATTATACTATCTGGTGGTGGGATTCCATGCTGCATGTGTTTGGCGGAGCTATGATGATGTTCGTTGGATATGAGCTTATATCAGCCATTCAAAAGCGTGATCAAAGCATAATCCCGCTTAATATTTTGATCCTTTGCGCTTTTGGATTTTCTTTCTTTTTAGGGACTGTTTGGGAGCTTTTTGAATTTTTCTATGACCAATTCACCTTATCCGACTCACAGCACTGGTCGTATGCAAACAATGACGGACTTCGCGATCTCATTACGACTATACCTGAGCGCTTTCCCATAATGGACACGATGATTGACATGACATGCAACACTTTCGGCACTTTTGTGTTTACCTTTATACTGCGGCGCTACCCCTATAATCACAAGGGTAAAAACGATCTGAATAAAAAGTTTGGTGCAAACGACTAGGACTAAATATGAAAACAGGGCCATAGATTTAGCCCTGTTTTTTATTTTTAACGTCTATATCCTCAATATTATTCATAAATGATTTATAGGAGTAAAAAATAATTCCGTCATAGGCGGGAAGGTCACAGACAAACTTGATTTGCCGGTTTATTATATCGTCTTTATTTTTCCATTCATTCTTGCCTTTACCGCCGAACTCATCTTCAACTCCGCATTTATAAACGGCCAGACCATAATATATTTTCACTTTATTGCCGCAAAGATCAGACCATTGGCGTGCAACTTTCTCAAATGGCAATGTCTCGTTTTCAAAGCCATAGTAAACTTGCGGAGCAATATAATCTATATATCCGTCTTTAGACATCCACTCCCCTATATCGGCATACAGTTCGGTGTGATTTTTTTCTATATCTCCGCATGGGCTTATCCCAATCTCACAGTCTGGATCAATAGATTTAATGGCAGAGTAAAGTCCGCTTACAAACGTATTTACATTGTCTCTTCTCCAGTCGGAAAGACTTCTTAACCCTCCGCTGCTTTTATATGCGTCATACTGTCTTTTATCTATATTATCATTTACAGACGGGTAAAAATAGTCGTCCATATGTATTGCGTCCACATCGTAATTTAACAAAATCTCTTTAGCGCCGTCAATAATAATTTTGCGAACTTCCGGTATGGCCGGATTATAATATATGCCGTTATCTAATATAAAAATCCAGTCATCGTTTCCCTTGTTGTCATCCTCATGCCATTTCCTTGCGGGATTATCCTTTGATAGCTTTGAAAAATCTGTTGAGTATAAAACCCTATACGGATTTATCCAGGCGTGTATTTTAAGCGAGTATTTTTTTGCCTGTTCGCATATAACTGCCAAAGGGTCATACCCCGGGTCCTTACCCTGCGTACCCGTTATATATTTACTGTAAGGATATATTGACGACTTGTAAAACGCGTCTGAATATGGTCTGACTTGAACTATCGCCGTGTCTATCCCCTGTTTTCTAAGATTGCTGAACATTGTGCTGATTTTCTCCGTAAACAAAGCTTGGCTGCCGCCTTTTTGCGCCTCCATTGACAGCTCGTAATAGTTTATCCAAACAGCGTTTAAGGTATCTGCCTTAGAGCTTGAATTTTTATTTTGCGGAGGTTTGTGATCTTCTGGTTTAACGTTATCTGAATTAAAATAAGAGCATGCGCTAAGAGTAATTGAAAGTATTATTATAATGGCAACAAGTTTTTTCACGTATGATATTCCTCCAAAATTTTATTAGATTGACAATTAGTTTTCAAACCTATAAAATATATATAAATTATTTATATTTGCAAGTTAGGAGAAGTTATATGAAACTAATAGGTGATAAAATCAATGACCTCGGAACTACAGAATCTATTGTTT
>JAIRUF010000134.1 GCA_031254555.1 Oscillospiraceae bacterium
TGTTACTCTTCACGCCTGACCAAGCCATATATCAAGACGGTAAATGCTCTGTTAGCGCCCATACGGATGAAACGCGGCGCTGCGGCATCCAGCGAGTCCAAATGTCCGCAAAGCGCACCGGTTTCTTATATGAAGTATTGCCTAAATAAAATATAAGCCCTGTAATATTTACAGGGTATTGATAAAAGGAACATATTATCAGGCAGCTTTATGATAACTTATTCGCCTACTACTATATTTTAGGTAATAATGCAGTCGTTAACGCTTCACTTTTTACGGGTATATCAAATATCTCGGCGACGCTTTGGAATAGGGATTTTCCTTCGGCACGCAGCGTAGCGATCACTCCAAGAGCGCAACACAATCCATCCAGACTTAAAAAGCTCCTGAACGCCATTACCTGATGCTGTTTACGTTTATATATCCGTAACAAGCGTTCGGCAAGGCTGTTGCTATAAGGCACTCTCCGGTCGTGCAAAAACAACAGATGCGCCGCCTTATACTTCCCCATTCTCAGATAAAGGTTGTAGCCGTCCTTATAATATTTACCCGGAGGTTCGAACTCATATTCCTCTTGTGCAAGCTTTAATATCTCATCGTACCTTTCTTCGAGGTTCCTTACCCTGTTGGGATCGATCTTATCAGGGTCACGCTTATCATCGGGATCGAGATGCTTTCTAAAATGAATCATTTCCCGTATCAAATCCCGCATCCGTCTGTTCCATTTCAAGTTTACCTCGTTTTCCATGCTGCCTTTAAGGTAACGCAGTGCGTGATCGTTGCATTCCTGATGGGCGCCTCCGTAACTATAGAAAGTTATATCGTGATCATGCACAAAAATGTTTTGATAGTCTTCGGCTGGCGTACCTTTTAAACCTTCATGCCCCTTGTGTTCCCTGGCAAAATACAGTACATTTTCGGGCGTTGCACATACTGTCACGGATACGTTCTTGCCATTGACGTTTGCGGTGGTAAAATCTATATTCATTACCGGGGAGAGAAGAATATCGGCAAAGGCCCTTCTTTGTTCCGCCTCAGTTTTTTGTGAAAATTCTCTGGATAATCCGTTTATCAAACCTGTTGAAATACTCAGTTCGCCGTTAGTCAGTTCACAGAGGAAATCCGAAACCTTGTCTATTGATACGTTGCAGTAATTGTTGAGAAGGAAGGCGAAAGCCTTCACAGTTCCTCCATAAGTAACGTCAAGATCGAGGTCGCCAGGAAAGTCTGCGTGGACACGCACCCCTGTACGGATATTACGGTATTCAGGTGTGGAATATTCGTTGACGACAAGGTCAATACATATATCGACCAACTGCTTTGTAATGATTCTCCCAGTCGGCTTGTAATCCGGGTTATCAGTAAATATTTGGGGGGCAGGGATCATGATCACATTCGTCGGGACATGTTTCTTCCTTGGATGCCAATCATGCCCGGGCTGAGCGCCGGGGCTTTTCCCGCTTGGCTCGCGGTTGTTAGTTATTTTTTTACGGTTTGGATTCATCGACGACGGTTTTGATGAGTTTTCATGATCTCGGGTTATTTGGGCTTTCAGCTTTAGATTTTTACCTTTCTCGTCTTCAAGTTCTGTCAGAACCTTATATATTTCCCGGGTTTTCTCCAAAAGCCTGTCTTTAGTTTCGTCAAGCTGCCTTTCTGCATTCAGCGCCCGCTTCTCCATTTTCGTTAACGCTTGTTCCTTTTTCTCTAGTTCTTTAGCGTGCGCCTTATCCATGTCGTCGTATACCTGCCACCAATTCTCGCGCATGGAGACATAACGGGCGTTGGAATCCGCCAGTTCATTCTTGAGCCTTCGGATCTCACGTTCCTTTTCCACAAGCCGGGTCTCGAATTCCGCTCTCATTTTTGTATATTTATCCCCGGACTCGAAAGCAGCAACACGAGCGTTAAGGCTTTTTACTTTGTATTGAAGATTTGTTATGAACTCAAAGTTTGTGTTCACAATGTCGGCCATCCCGTTTTCTCAAGATTGTCAAACATATCGGTAATTGCATATCCATCCGACAGGCATTGGTTCGGACAAACCGAGCATGACATAATATGATCTTCCCATGCCTCTGACGCCGCCTCCAACAGTCTTTGCGTTTGCGCGCGCGTATTGCCCGGATAGAATTCATATATATATCTGGCGTCAAACACAACGCTGGATGTTCGCTTTGTATGTAAATTTTCAAGGCTTTGCCTTAAACGTTTTGAAAAATATACGCAGAACGCCGCAATATCGCTCTCGCTGTGTTTTTTCCTGTAACCCGCAAGCTCAGGATGTTCCTCTATCTTCGAGTACATTATGTTTGAAAACTCGTACAAAGACCAATTCTGTTTGATTTTATCACCGCGGTCTTTGTAAAAATTGTTTGCGGCTACTTTATCGATCACTTTTTGTTATCCTGCCTTTCTTGTATACCCCTAATGATTCCCTGAATTTCACTGTGAGAGGGTAGACATAAATGTCTTTATCCGGCAACTCGCCGACTGCTGTCTTACAGTTTCGTCCCATCCCGGAGGTTTTTCCGACACAGTTCCAGTTGGCGGCTTTGTAGCATGTCCCCTTAAATCTGCCGCATTCTACAAAAGTTTCCAAAAGATACACCTTATGACCGTACTTGATCTGCCAATCGCTTGAAATCCTGCGGGCTATTGTCCCTAATATATGGCTGGCTAAGTGAGTGACTTTTATACCTGGGAGTATCAAAAACCTTGAATTGTTCGTCAAAAGAGGCAATCCGTCGTGTCTTTGTACAGCATTCCATCCTATATATTCATCTCTTGCACGGCATGACCATGCCGATGACCCAAACATTAAACAAGCTAAAATATCGCCGCTTTTGCTGTAGACAAGATATTTGATGCTTTCGCCAACACTGCGGTCAAACCCTAAATAATGGTATTGATGTATATATGACTTGAACAGTTGTGCTTCATCTTTTGTCGTAACGATTCGTATCTGCAATGGGGCGACTTCACACAGTTTTCCGATTATGGGCTTGGCGTCGTACCTTACTATAGCAATTTTATCAGCGCCGACTCCGGGCGCACGCGGCTTCCTTTGAGCGGCAGGCAGACATATCAAGCCTTTTCTGTCTAATGACCTTAATAAATCTCTACAAGCAATATCTTTGATCTGCCCAACCGGGCTGCTCCAATCCCATAATTCACAAAGCTTTTTTGATAAAACAGTCCTGTTCCAATCTGGATGTTCGTTTATCAATATTCTAATTTGATTAATATGTTCTCCGGTTATCGCCGGTTTGTTGTGTCCCATGCAAATATTATTACACAACTTTGGTTAAGAGTCCATTGACAGAACTTACAAATGTGATCCGCTATTTTTGAGCGTTTTGCTCAGTGTGTAAAGGGATGGTGGGTCGTGGGGCGGTGGGCGGGAACGAAAAAAGGAACCGGTAATCGGTTCCTTCATTTACTGTATTGCTCTCTTGGCTTGGTCAGGCGTGAATAGTAACAATTAATATTTTGTTACAATACAGCCGTATTTAGCTTTCTTTCCA
>JAIRUF010000004.1 GCA_031254555.1 Oscillospiraceae bacterium
TTCAGGCGGCAAGCAAGAAAAAAGACGGCTAAACCTTTATTCCATGCCCAAATCGCAAAAGGTGCTGGTAAAAATCAACACCGCCGTAAAAAACAGCCTTATCAAGTCATTCAGCCCCGGCGGCAGGCTTCAAAAATTTATAGATACGAGAGTAGCTGGTAATTCTGATAATTATGCGCCTTCGGACACTACATATTTGAGAAAAAGCGTTTATGTAAATACTCGTTTTGGAGATGGTCGGCTTATATATTCAATCTACGGAAACCCTGACGGCAGAAACACATGGAATGACGACAGTTCAAATTTCCAAGACGCACCGCGCAGGGGATAGCGCTGGGTAGAAAGATGGTGGAACGGCGGCGGCAAGGAGAGCTTAGGAAGGGAGATACAGGGGTTTATTGACAAAAATAAAATGTAAATATATAATAAAACTAATGAATAAACTTTTTATTTATTGTTTATCTCTACTGCTCTTTTCTTGTAATGCCGTTGATGTTGACTACGGCAACTATTCCAATACAACCACCAAGATTTATTCCGGCTCTTACGGCTATGAAGTCGCCTATCGCATGGACGGCGAAAAAGTCTATTCCGGCGCTTATGGGTATGACGTGGCTTACCGCGTTGACGGGAATAAAATCTACTCAGGCGCTTATGGATATACCGTCGCTTTCAGGATTGACGGCAATAAGGTATATTCTGGCAGTTACGGGTATGATGTCGCGTACAGGATTGAAAGGTAGGTATTGTTTAAGGCTCATGTTTGGGAGAAAATTAAGCTATGGGGGAAGTTATGGAAAATGAGAACAGGGGCATTGAGTTGTGTCAATCAGGCCAAAAAGAATACGTTCTAAATATAATCAACCTCTTAAATAACGCCGGATTTGCCGTATTGGAATATAAGCATGGGATTGAAAAATGCGAAGAAGAAACGGGCATGAAACATAAATTCATATCAACGGGAATAGTCGATCTTAAAATCGCGCCTATCTTTATGGTTCATTAAATTACTTTATTCCGTATTCACATTTTCGACACTGGTAACGGAATATAACGCCGGTCTGTGCCATAAGGATTAACTGCCTGTCATTGTCATAACAATTAGGGCAATAGGGGCCGTGGTTATCTTTATCGTAATAAGCCCTGTTTTTTAGTTTTAATTCCCTGCCCTCAAATGAAGTAAGGCGTTTTATTTCTTCTTTGAGCGTGATATTTTCATCCCTATATTCAAGGCCGATTTCCTTCATGTTCAGTATCTGCTCATTCATGGTCAAAATATGGGTTTTTAATTTGACGTTATCGGCTTTTTCAGATAATTCTTTCAATTCTTTGAAAGTGGTTATTAAGGCGTTGGCGGCGACTATTATGTCTTGCAAATTTTAATTCTCCTTACTTTCAGTATCCGCTTTCTTCTTCTCCCCCGCCAGATACTTCAGATACTTCTCGCAATTTTCAAGGCTTTCCTGCATGGCCGGGAGTTTGTGCAACTGGTTTATCGCCAACAGTAAAATTATAGAAATAACGATTACTAACAAAGGGATGGCAATGGCGAATATAATACCCGCGCCCGAAGCCAGAAACCCGATAATGTCTTCCATGATTTACCCCCTGTTTGCCTTAATTCTATTGTTTCCCGCTTTTTTGTCATGGTAATAAAGTGTAAATCCAGTGTCTTTTACGCCGATTATATAAACATGGAAGATTTATCTATAACTAAAGTGGAAATAGACAATTGTGAGCTTATTGATTCAAGGGTGATAAACGTATTCAAGAATGAATTTTTTGTCCATGTGGAAAACATCGGCTTTAAGTTTGAATTTTTGGAAGACAAGGAAGATTCTTATTCCGTCATAGACAAAGTGGATGATCCCGATTTTAACTTATACTGGGTTAAATTGTACAACTTTAATACTGGCAAAATTCACGGCTTTTGCAAGCCTCTCTCAGTAGGGGAAGATGATAAATATATGTATCATTTCTCTTTAGCCGGTATAGCGAGGGAAAATACTGATTATAGAATTGTCTCTTTCAATCTTTTCAGGGAGCCGAAAAATGGGAAAAATTGACACTTCAAATATTGATAAAAACCGCAGAATAAGCGACTATGAGCAGAAATACGGGAGCGGTGAAACAATGACAAAGATATTTACTTTTGAATTGCTTAAATGGTTTATAGTGGGGATAATAATCCTGTTTACCCTTACAACGGGGGGAATAATATTATTTGCCCACATGGAGCGCGATATATCGCCGATGGTTAATATCTTCAGCATAGGTTTTAATGTTGTCGGCGGCGCGCTTATGGCGTTGATTGGTTATTTTGTCGGTAAAAAGTCAGAATAAGCGATGGCTATCGGGCTTTCAAAGGGTTCGGCGGACTGACGGCGCCCTGTGGGCGGATATTTCCCAGCCTTCCATGTTTTTTATCTCCAGTCTCAATTCTAAGGTTTTAGGGACAACAGGTCAAGTTTAGAAATAATCTTGCTTAATTCTTTTTACAAAATCGGTCTTGAAAATCTTTATTTCCGGTATCATTCCATGTTTCCTTAGCCCACCATACGAACAAAGGGACAAGGCATATGCCAAATAGAATAATGACAAAGGCACTCATACGTTAATTATAGCCGTTTTTGGCAGAATCGTCAAGGTAAATATTGTTTAATTTCCCCAATTCTATACCCTAAAAATATGGCAAAAGACAATGTATATGACATAGGAATAGGAACCAGCCTTGACATAGACGGCTTGAAAAAAAGCCTCAATGAAGCGGAGCGAGAAGTTACAAAAAGCGCCGCAAAAAAACTCGAATCCATTGAAAAAAGCGCATACGAAGAGATCAGGGTAGTACAAAAGGCTGAGGCTGAAAAAGTCGCCGAAATAAAGAAAAGTATGCAGGAGCAGATAGCCGCCGTAAAAGCTACTAAAGGGTTAAGCGGCGATGATAAGCGACAAGAAATTCAGGCGATAAAAGAAGCTGAAAACGCCAAAATCAAAGCCATAAAAGACGGTACAAAGTTACAAGAAACCGCCATTAAAGAATCCCAAAAAAAACAGGTAAAAGAGGTACAGGATTCAACTAAAAAAGAAATAAAAGCATTACAAGATTTTTCCAAAAAAGGAATACAAGCCCTAAAAGATTTAGCAAAAGGCGGTATCGGTGCTATTGTGGGGCTTGATCAGGCATTGGCGGCAATAGCAAGCGGCCCGCAGGCATTAGGGAAATTATTTGTCGATATGGGCAAACAGGCGGTAGCCGCCCTTA
>JAIRUF010000070.1 GCA_031254555.1 Oscillospiraceae bacterium
ATAATTTAGACTATTCTTAAAAGAGCAGAGCGAGTTTTTATTCGGTCATACGGCGTGTGGGTCCTGTGCGACGGGGCACCGTGAATCATGTCAGGCGGGGAACCGAGCAGCATTAAGCGGAACGCACTGTGCGCCGCAGTCCGCCTGCCCGCCGTGTGACCGAGTTAAACCTTAAAGCTCTGCTTTTAATTATTATTCATACATTATGGCTGTGATAATATTTTAAAAGAGAGGTGTGGTAAAATGTATCAGGTCCTGTACAGGAAATGGCGTCCAAAAGTATTTGCCGACGTTGTGGGACAACCTCATATAACAACCACACTTTTAAACGAAATAAAGGAAAACAGGCATTCCCACGCCTATCTTTTCACGGGGTCAAAGGGGACAGGCAAAACCACATGTGCAAAAATATTTGCAAAAGCCGTCAACTGTGAAAACCCAAAAGACGGTGACCCGTGCAATGAGTGCTTTTCATGCAGGGGAATAGACCAGGGCTCTATTCTTGACGTAATAGAGATAGACGCTGCAAGCAACAACGGGGTAGACAATATAAGGGATTTAAGGGAAGAGGTCAACTTCACACCGGTCAGCGTCAAGTACAGGGTCTATATTATAGATGAGGTCCACATGCTGTCTATCGGGGCGTTTAATGCTCTGCTTAAAACGTTGGAGGAGCCTCCGGCCCACGTAAAGTTCGTGTTGGCCACAACAGAGGTTCACAAGCTGCCTGCAACTATTATGTCGCGCTGTCAGAGGTTTGACTTTAACCGCATACCTTCGGCCGACATAGCAAAAAGGCTCCAATACATCGCAGGTCAAGAAGGGGCGGTTATTGAGACGGACGCAGCCGTGCTTATTTCAAGGCTTGCAGACGGCGCCTTAAGAGATGCTTTGTCAATACTTGACCAGTGCATTGCAAAGGGTGGGGAGATAACTCCGGCCACGGTCTCTAAAGTCGTGGGTCTTGCGGGCAATGACTATCTGTTTGAGGTATCGCAATGTATAAAGGATAGAAACAACGCAAAAGCGCTTGAGATATTAGAGAGACTGTACGCTCACTCCTGCGATATGGAGAGGTTTTGCGGCGAGCTTATAAATCACTTTAGAAATATTATGATTATAAAGACAACTCAAAGACCGCAGGATATTATTGTTGCGGCCGACGATGAAATCAGCAGACTAAAATTGTTGTCAAACGGATTTTCAGTAAACGAAGTTTTGGACATAATCGATGTTTTGAGCCAGTCCCTTGCAAATTTAAAAAAAGGGATTGACAGAAGAATCGAGATGGAAATGGCGCTTATAAAACTTTGTTCGCCAGGGCTTTTGGGGGACGCGTCCTCTTTGATTGGGCGCATAGAACTGCTTGAGAAAGAGCTTGCAGAAATTAAAAAAACGAACCCTCCAAAAGCTAATGATGAACCGCTCCAAATATCAAAGACCTTAACTGATAAAAACATACATCTGGAAAAGGGTGAACAAGCCGAACCAAAATCACAGTCATTGCCAAATGACAGCAGAGATGTTTCAATGCAAAAAGTCAATGCTGATAAACCGGCGGATGAAGCGGAAAAGGTGCCTGACCAAATCCGCAATATAAAGCCTGACTCTGTAACAGGCGTGATAGATGAAGGGACGTGGCTGGAGGTTATAAGGCAGGTGACCTTTGAGGATAAAGGCCTTATAGGAGCGGTAAACAACTCGTCGGCATTAAAAGACGAGAACAGGGTTGTTATAAAAACTGATAATATATTGCTCAAAAAGTTTGCGGATATGGAGTACCACAGAAATGCCATTAAAAAGGCTATTAAGTCCGTTTTGGGAGAAGAGCTGGATATATGTGTAACTGATGCCGGCGGGGGAGATGTGCCGGACAATGGCTCTGCACCGGATCCTCTGCAGGGATTTATCAGCCACGCTTTAAATTTTGATTTAGATTTAAATACGCAAGGAGAATAGGTTATGAAAGCAAGAATACCAAACGCCGGCGGCGGCGGTAACATGATGAAGCAGTTCCAAAAAATGCAGGATGATATGGCAAAGGTACAATCCCAGGTGGAGGAAGCTGAATATACCGCAAGCTCAGGCGGCGGAGCGGTGGAGGTCTGCGTCAATGGATCGCATGAGGTTAAAAGCATAAAGATAAAGCCGGAGGTCGTTGACCCCGAAGATATAGAGATGCTGCAAGACCTGCTCATAGCGTCGCTCAATGAGGCGATGCGCAAGGCCGCCGAAACCATGGAGCGTGAGCTTGGCAAGGTGACGGGCGGAATGAACATTCCCGGTATGCCGGGCATGATTTAATATCTTTTTAATATAAAGTTCTCGGAGGTAGAAATGAGTTATAATGTCGCGGCGCTTTCAAAACTCGTTGAGCAATTTGAAAGGATGCCGGGTATAGGACATAAAAGCGCTCAAAGAATGGCTTTTTATGTAATCAACATGGATAAAGAAGACGCAAAGTCTTTTGCAAGCGCAATAGAAGAGGCACATGATAAAATTTTACAGTGCAAAATTTGCTGCAATCTTACACAGGAAGAAGTTTGCTCTTTGTGCTCGAACGACTCAAGGGATAAAAGCGTGATATGCGTAGTTGAAGATCCAAGGGACGTTATGGCGATAGAGCGTACGCACGACTATGACGGGACTTATCATGTGCTTCACGGAGTTATTTCACCGCTCAACGGCATAGGGCCGGACCAGCTTTCGTTAAAGGAGCTCCTTTCGAGGATAGGAAGCTCAGAGGTGAAAGAGGTGATACTGGCAACGAACCCGACAGTTGAGGGGGAGGCTACCGCAATGTATATCTCAAAGCTGATAAAGCCCATGGGTGTAACGGCCTCAAGGCTTGCATACGGAGTGCCGGTGGGGGCGAGTTTAGAATATGCCGACGAAGTGACGCTTTCAAGAGCTTTAGAGGGAAGGCGGATTATTTAGACGAACTCACACAGTATAAAAGCAGGTTTTAAAACTTGCTTGCCCGCAATGCGCATAATGCAACATAATCTCTATCCTTATTTTTCCCTTGACAATTGACCCAAGTATGATACAATCAAAATTCAATAAGTTTTGTAAGGATGTGATAGTTATGGGCGGCGAAGAAAATAAAATAATTGCAAAAAACAAAAAAGCTTTCCATGACTTTTTCATAATAGAAAGTACAGAAGCCGGAATAGAGCTCCTCGGGACAGAGGTAAAATCCATAAGACAAGGCAAGTTAAATCTTAAGGATTCTTGGTGCAGTATAAAGAATGGGGAGATATTTGCAAACGGAATGCATATAAGCCCTTATGATCATGGCAATATATTCAACAAAGATCCGCTGAGGGTACGCAAACTGCTTATGCATAAAAAAGAGATAAACAGACTTTATGGACTTACAAAACAACAGGGGTACACCATTATACCGGTGTCAGCCTATTTTAAAAAGGGAAAAGTAAAAATTCAGGTTGGACTTTGCAAAGGTAAAAAGAATTATGACAAGCGGGCCGTAATAGCAAAAACGTCGGCACAGCGCGATGTCGATCGGACGCTTCGTGAGCGTCAAAAATAAATATGGGGATGAAAGGATTTCGACGGGGGTTTTGATACACGATAAGCGAGTAGCGGCGCGGACCCGCTATAAAAGCCGTAGTTTATAAATTAAACGACAACAACAAAGTTTTACAAGCTGCTTAATTAGCAGCCGTTCCTCCCGTGAGTACTGCGGCCCGGGATGTGAGCGTCGATTAGCAGTGACCGTGAACAAAGTTTTGCCTTAAACTTTGTCATGAACTAAAGGCTACCGGACAAAACAGCTAGTTGCGCGGCGGTTTTGAAAGGGAATTATAAAGGTGCAACTACACTCGTAGAAAGTCGTGCGGATGAGCTTTCGGACGCGGTTTCGATTACCGCCATCTCCACCAGACAAAAAAGCAAATTGATCCTTGCCTGCGGATATATCCGTGTGCAGGGGTTGATTTTATTTATAAATCGGCACTGGTCTGGCTTGTCATGGCGGTGGCATTTATAAAAGACTTAAACCGATAAACGGTTTAAGTGGCAGATAAGAAACGGTGTGTATAAAACCATACAACTTTTTCAGATGAATTTAGTTGTATTAGTTGGGTTGTAACTCTTGTTTATAACATTTGAAAATGATATAATTATAAGGCATTTTTAAAAAGCGTCTAATGTTTGCTATGATTAAAGGCGTGTGTGCATATCCGGCCTATTGCAAGCAGCGTCAGTGAACGAAACAAGGTGCTTATGACAGGATCCGGCACAAGAGTTTTTACAGGGGAAATCAATATATAGTTTTAGGAGAACTTGTATATGAAAATAAATGAAAACTTTTTAAAACTTCAAAGCAGTTACCTGTTTTCAACAATAGGGAAAAAAGTCGGGGAGTACAGCGCCGCAAACCCGAAAGCTCAGATTATAAGGCTTGGCATAGGGGATGTAACGCGTCCTCTGCCAAGCGAAGTTATAGACAGTTTACATAAAGCAGCGGACGAAATGGCGAACGAGGAGACCTTTAGGGGATATCCGCCGGAGCAGGGGAATGATTTTTTAATATCGAGTATTAAGGAATATGATTATAAGTTAAGAGACGTAAATATAGACGAGGATGAGATTTTTATAAGCGACGGCGCAAAAAGTGACACCGGGAATATAGGCGACATATTCTCGCAGGACAATGCCGTTGCCGTATGCGATCCCATTTATCCGGTCTATGTGGACACCAATGTTATGGCAGGAAGGTCCGGTGAGCTTACAAATGAGGGTAAGTGGAGCAAGTTTATTTATTTAGACTGCAATCAGGAAAATGATTTTTTCCCGGGAATACCAAAGGAAAAAGCAGACCTTATATATTTGTGCTTCCCCAATAACCCAACGGGGATGGCGGCTGATAAAGCGTATCTTAAAAAGTGGGTGGATTACGCAAACGAAAACTCAAGCGTCATACTGTATGACGCGGCATATGAAGGATTTATCACACAGGACAATATTCCGCACAGCATTTATGAGGTGCAGGGTGCCAAGACATGCGCCATCGAGTTTCGCAGTTTTTCTAAAACAGCCGGATTTACCGGAGTGCGATGTGCTTACACAATTGTACCCAAAGAGCTGAAATGCGGAGATGTTTCACTCAACAGCCTATGGGCAAGGAGGCAGGCCACAAAGTTTAACGGTGTGTCATACATAACGCAGAGAGCGGCGCAGGCCGTATATTCAGAAAAAGGGCGCGCACAGGTAATGGGCAATATAGCATATTATCAAAACAACGCGAAAGTCATAAGCGAGGGGCTAAAAGAAGCGGGATTTAAGGTTTGGGGCGCCGTAAATTCACCTTATGTGTGGTTTAAGGTGCCGCAAAAAATGACCTCTTGGGACTTTTTTGATTTAATGCTTGAAAAAACTCAGGTCGTCGGTACGCCGGGCTCCGGCTTTGGCCCCGCGGGGGAAGGGTATTTTAGACTGACGGGATTTGGCAGCAGCGCCAAAACGCTGGAGGCTGTGGACCGAATTAAAAACGCCAGGTTCTAATTTTGTTTTTCAGGGATTGAGAAAGGAAAATTAAAGATGAGTAAAAGTGCTTATGAAAACCCGTTAAGTTCAAGATATTCAAGCCAAGAGATGCAGTATATCTTCTCTCCTGACTTTAAGTTCAGAACATGGAGGAAGCTTTGGATAGCTCTTGCACAGGCCGAAAAAGAGCTTGGGATCGACATTACAGACGAGCAGATAGAAGAGCTTAAAGCAAACAAAGACAACATAAATTATGATGTGGCCCAAGAACGGGAAAAGCTTGTAAGGCACGACGTTATGGCGCATGTTTATGCCTATGGTGAGCAGTGCCCTAAGGCCAAACCCATCATTCATTTAGGTGCGACATCATGCTATGTGGGCGATAATACAGACATAATAGCAATGACTCAAGGCCTTTACCTTATTCTCAAAAAGCTTGTAAATCTTCTTGACAGAGTTGCAGGTTTTGCCATCATTTATAAGGATATGCCCTGCCTTGCGTTTACTCATTTCCAGCCGGCACAGCCGACTACCGTTGGCAAAAGGGCGGCGCTGTGGGCTCAGGATATCCTGATGGATATAAAAACTGTGGAGGAACAGATCAAAAACATGAAGCTGCTTGGATCTAAGGGGACCACAGGCACTCAGGCAAGCTTTATGGAACTGTTCAACGGCGACTATGAAAAAATAAAAGAACTTGAGAGTAAGATAGCTAAAAAAATGGGCTTTTCACAATACTTTGCGGTATCCGGCCAAACATATCCAAGGAAGCTTGACAGCTCGGTTTTGTTTGTACTCAGTGGGATTGCGCAGTCAGCGTCAAAATTTTCTAACGACTTAAGACTGTTACAGCATATGAAAGAAATTGAAGAACCGTTTGAGACAAACCAAATCGGCTCCTCTGCAATGGCATATAAACGCAACCCGATGAGGAGCGAGAGGATAACTTCGCTTGCGAGGTATACAATAGCGAACACTTTAAATCCGGCGCTTACAGCGTCAACACAGTGGCTTGAGAGAACACTGGACGACTCGGCCAATAAAAGGATCAGTATAGCTCAGTCGTTCCTGGCTACAGACGCTATATTAGAGCTGCATATAAATGTTATAACCGGGCTTGTAGTCTATCCGAAGATGATAGAAAAGCATCTTTTAGCGGAACTCCCTTTTATGGCAACTGAAAATATAATGATGGCTGCTGTTAAAAAAGGCGGAGACAGGCAAGAACTTCATGAAAAAATCCGGATCCACTCAATGGAGGCCGGAAACGTGGTAAAAGAACATGGCCGTGACAATGACCTGCTTATAAGAATTGCGAACGACCCGTCATTTGGCATGACGCTGCAGGACCTTCACAGTATAATGAAACCCGAGAACTTTATCGGCGCGGCGTCCCAGCAGACACAAGATTTTATTTATGAAGAGGTAAAACCGATACTTGATCAATACGACAGTATTCTTGGTATAGATGTCGATATAAAGGTGTAATCTAGTCACAAAATTTTTCGGAGGTGCTTTAACTTGGTAAGGGCAATTGTGGGAGCAAACTGGGGAGATGAAGGCAAGGGCAAAATAACTGATATGTTTTCAGGG